>JAGDBY010000009.1 GCA_017958765.1 Bacteroidales bacterium
GAGGTAGGTTATCTCCCGGGAGCTCACGGAAGCGCAATCTTCACCCGCGGCGAGACTCAGTCGCTCTCTACCTGTACACTCGGTACAAGAGACGATATGAAGGAGAAGGACGAAGTTCTTATCCAGGGTACTGAGCAGTTCGTGCTGCACTATAATTTCCCTCCATTCTCTACTGGCGAGGCTAAAGCCGCACGCGGTGTTGGCCGTCGTGAGATCGGTCACGGAAACCTTGCTTGGAGAGCTCTCAAACCTGTAGTTCCAGTAGGTGAAGAGAATCCTTACGCTGTACGCGTAGTATCAGATATTCTCGAGTCAAACGGTTCGTCTTCAATGGCTACAGTATGCGCTGGATGCCTTGCTTTGATGGACTGCGGTGTTAAGATCAAAAAACCTGTCAGCGGTATTGCAATGGGTCTTATCTCAGATAAAGAGACCGGCAAATTCGTTGTCCTGAGTGATATTCTCGGTGACGAGGACCACCTCGGAGATATGGACTTCAAGGTTACAGGTACTCCTGACGGTATTACAGCTACCCAAATGGATATCAAGGTTGACGGTCTTCCATACGAAGTTCTGGAGAAGGCTCTTCAACAGGCTAAAGAGGGTAGAGCTCACATTCTGGGCGAGATGCTTAAGACCATCAGCGAGCCTAGAGCAGAGTTCCGTCCTAACGTTCCTCGTATCGTTCAGATCACAGTTCCAGGCGAGTTTATCGGTGCTATCATCGGTAAAGGCGGTGAGGTGATCCAAGATATGCAGAAGAAGACCAATACCACAATTACAATTACCGAGCAGAAAGACGCTGAGGGCAACACCGTAGGCGGTGTAGATATCTTCGGTCTTGATAAAGACGGTATGGATGCAGCCTTGGCTAGAATCAACGGCATTATCGCAGTTCCGGAAGTCGGTGAAGTATATCACGGCACAGTTACCTCTATCGTAGAATTCGGCGCATTCGTCGAGATTCTTCCTGGTAAAGAAGGCCTTCTTCACATCTCTGAGATTGACTGGGGCAAGACTGAGAAAACTGAAGACGTGCTCCACGTAGGAGACCAGGTTGATGTTAAACTTATCGAAGTTGACGCTAAGAGCGGCAAACTGAGACTGTCTCGCAAAGCCCTTCTCGAGAAACCGGAGGGATATGTTGAGCCTGTCCGCAAACCTCGTCCTGCACAGCGCAACAATGACCGCAGAGGCGGCAACGACCGTCGCGGCAACGGCGAGCGCCGTCCTTTCAACAAGGAGAGAAGACCTCGTCCAGAGCACACTAACGATAAACCGGCTGAAGAATAATTCAAGCCTTTTATAATAAAGAAGAGGATGGCTCGATAGTCATCCTTTTCTTTTTTTATAGTAACTTTGGTAATCCAATCATATCGGAATGAAGAAAATAGATTTTAAGAAAAGCGTATTGCCCGTATTGGGTATAATCGCTTTATACGCATTGATTTCTATCGTTTATTGCAAGCCTGCTCTTCAAGGGCAGATAATCGGTGCCGGAGATCAGGTGAATGCCATCAGCAATATGCAGGAGTGTATCAATTATACGGCCGAGACCGGTAAATATTCTTGGTGGACCAACGCTCTGTTCGGCGGTATGCCGAATTATCAGATCGGAGGAGGCAAGTATGCTGCAGAAAAGGCTCTCGCCCCGTTACTCTCTGTTAAATGGGTCGGAACCCATATCGCGATATTCACCCTTCTGTTCTATATGCTCGCATTCTTCGTGCTGCTGAGGTCCTTCGAGATAAAGTGGCCGATAGCCGCAATCGGGGCTATAGCGATAGCGTTCTCATCCTATTTCTTTATAATAATAGGTGCGGGACACGCCGGAAAGACTGCGGCGATTACCTGGATGACTTTGGTGCTTGCCGGTATGATAATGTGTTACAGGAAGAAATACGGGTGGGGAGTAGCCTGTACGATGATAGGTATGGCCTGCGGATACACGGCACACCCTCAGATGGCCTATTATATCCTGATGCTTGTGGCCGTGATGATTTTAGCCGAACTGTTTATATTCTTGAAAGATAAGAAGTTCAAAGAATGGCTCATCTGTTCCGCTTTCTTTGTGGGAGCTTTGGTTCTGGGTTTCGGCACCAATCTTTCCAATACTTTCGCCAACACGGAATATGCCGCTCAGACAATGCGCGGAGGCCATTCCGACCTGATTTCAGATGAAGAGGGAGAGGCAGCCGCCAAAGGTCTCGACATAGAATATGCGACTCAGTGGAGCTACGGTATCGACGAGACTCTCACTTTTATGATCCCTAACTATATGGGAGGCTCCAGCGGATATCCTCTCGGGACCAATTCCTATCTCTACAAAGAGATGGTTAAAAGCAGAATCACTCCTCAGTCTGCCGCTTCATTCAGCAAAAGTGCTCCGACATATTGGGGAGGCCAGCCTTTTACCTCGGGTCCTGTCTATATGGGAGCGATAGTCTGCTTCCTGTTTGTTCTGGGCCTGATGATAGTCAGAGGACCGTATAAATGGGCGCTTCTGATAGCAACGCTGTTCTCGGTGCTGCTCTCTTTCGGACATAACTTTATGCCGCTTACCATGCTCTTTTTCAATTACTTCCCGCTCTATAACAAATTCAGGGCGGTATCCTCGATCCTGGTCGTGGCGGAGATTACTGTGCCGCTCCTCGGATTTCTCGCTTTGAAAGAGATCTGGGAAGGGAATGTAGCTAAAGAGAAGCTGAAACAGTCTACTATGATATCTGCGGCGATTACCGGAGGCTTGTGCCTTCTGGTAGCGCTTCTTGGGCCTTCAACATTCTCTTTCACCGGAGCATCGGACGCTCAGTTGCCTGAATGGCTCTATCCGATTCTGGTCGTCCAAAGAGAGAAGATGCTTGTGAGCGATGCCTGGCGTTCGTTCATATTCATCCTTCTGGGGGCCTTGATAGTTTGGCTTTTCGCAGGAGAAAAGGTGAAGCCGGCATACCTTCTGACCGCCCTCGGAGTGCTGATTCTCGTGGATATGTGGCAGGTGGACAAGCGCTATTTCAACGACAGTGATTTTGAGTCAAAACGCGCTTTCAGCCAGCAGTTTGTCATTCAGCCGTACGAAGAGGAAATCCTCAAGGATCCCGATATTCACTACAGAGTCCTCAATACTACAACAAACCCTTTCAATGAGTCCAGGACATCGTTCTATCTCAAATCTATAGGAGGATACCACGCGGCCAAGCTGCGCAGATACCAGGATCTGATCGACGTCCATCTGGGCGAAGGAAACCTTGCTGTGATCAGTATGCTCAACACCAAGTATCTGATTGTCGCGGACAATGACGGAACGCTCTATCCGATACAGAATCCGGAGGCAATGGGTAACGGATGGTTCGTGGACAACATTCTCGCTGTAGATACTCCGAACGAAGAGATCAACAATCTGATCGAGGTGGATCTGTGGCATACTGCAGTGGTGGATAAAACCCTGTTCGGCGATTTCGTAACTCCTCCTGCAGACCAGAGCCAGTCTTCGGTTACCCTTACAGAATACGCTCCGGATGAGCTGGAGTATGAAGTTGATGCTCAGAATGCCGGTACGGTAGTATTCTCCGAGATATATTACCCTCACGGATGGAAAGCTTACATAGACGGAAACCCTGCAGAACATTTCAGGGCTAATTATGTACTGAGAGCTCTCAACGTCCCTCAGGGGAGCCATACTGTGAGATTTGAATTCCGCCCGGAGAGCGTAAGAAAGGGAGATACCCTTGCACTTATCTTTATCGGATTCTTCTATCTGATATTGGTTTTCCTTGCGGTCCGGGGCGTAAAACGGTACATAGTTGAGACCGAATAGAAATGAAAAACGGAGGCGAGTACCAAGCGCCTCCGTTTATTTTCAATCTAACCTAAAACTAAACCAATGAAAAAACCATTCACTTTAGTTTTAAGCAAACCGCGTGCCAAAGTCTTATTTTACTTCAGAAATTGAAATAATTTTTACAGGAGTCAATGGAAGGTCGCGGTTGTTACGTTGAACTGCTGCAATAGAGTCGATAACATCAAGTCCGCTCAGTGTCTCACCGAAGATAGTGTACTGACCGTCAAGGTGTTTGCAGCCTTCAGCATCCTGTACGAGGTAGAACTGTGAGCCGCTCGATTCTTTAGCAGGGTTAACGCTGTCTCCTCTTCTGGCTGCAGCAAGAGCGCCTTTCTTGTGGGTTTTACCAGGAACAATCTCAGCAGGAATTGTGTATCCGGGACCGCCGGTACCGTATTGACTCTCTTTAGTCTTGTCCTTAGTGAAAGGATCGCCGCCCTGAATCATAAAACCGGGAATAACTCTGTGGAAAAGCAGGCCGTTGTAGTAACCGCTCTTGGCAAGTTTTACGAAATTGTCGCGGTGAAGAGGTGTCTCTTTGTAAAGCTTTACAGTAATGTCTCCCATACTGGTTTTGATGAGAAGAACCGGCTCTTCGGCGATAGGGGCATTCAGGTCGACAGCCTGAGAAATAGTCTGTTCAACAACCTCTGCCTTAGGTTCTTCAGTAGCTTTAGGATTGTTTTTACAACCTGTGAAGAAGATTCCCATAATCAATAGTGAAGTAAGTATAAAATATCGTTTCATAATAAATGGATTAATTATTCAATTCTCATAACAAAAATAGTTAAATTTGTCTATTATATATGCTACAAGATGGCAAATCCTTTCAAACAACTTGCCGGTGAAACTGCGGTCTACGGTTTGAGTACCATTCTGGCCCGTGTAGTCAATTTCCTGCTCGTACCGCTCTACACATCGTTCCTCTCCCGTTCGGATTACTGCGTGGTGACCGAGATGATGGCTTACATAGCCATTCTCCAAGTTGTTCTGGTGATGGGATTGGAGACAGGATGTTTCCGCTTTGCCAGCAAAGAGAATATAAAGCCGGACAGCGTTTTCTCCAGTGCATTCTCTACCGTGGGAATTGTCTGTCTGCTGTTCTTTATCGGCGTCACCTGTTTCTCAGGGAATATATCGACATCTCTGGGATATCAGGGATTCTCCAACATTATAATATATGTAGCTGCGATATTGCTTATCGACTGCGTTACAGCCATTGTGTTCGCCCGTCTCAGATATGAGCACAAAGCGGTTAAATTCGCCGTCATTAAGACTTTGAAGATTCTCACCGAACTGGGTACCAACCTGTTGCTCTATCTTACCTTCCCGAAATTCGCCGCTTCACATCCGGATACATTCCTGCTGAGGTTTATCAGTCCGACCCCGGACTTTACATATGCGATCTTCGGTATCCTGGTGAGCTGCATTGTATGCGTGGTGCTATTGATTCCGGAGCTGCTGCGTCTTTCTCCTAAGATTGACAGGGCGATATGGAAGCCTCTTATGCTCTATTCTCTGCCTCTGATGATAGCAGGTCTTCCGGGAGTTCTGAATGACTTTCTGGACAGAATCCTGATGAGATTTATGAATGCAGATCCGATA
>JAGDBY010000057.1 GCA_017958765.1 Bacteroidales bacterium
CATACGGACTGATCCCCGAGATTATAGGCCGTCTGCCGGTTCTAACCTACCTCAACCCTCTCGACAGAGACACCCTGAGAGCCATTTTGGTTGAGCCGAAGAATTCTCTGGTCAAACAGTACACCGAGCTGTTCAAGATGGACGGAAAGAAACTCACTATCAAGCCGGAGGTGCTGGATTACATCGTGGACACTTCCATAGAATTCAAACTGGGCGCCCGCGGACTCCGCTCTATCTGCGAGACCATAATGCTCGACAAGATGTACGAAGCCCCTACGGATTCTAGAAAAACAATAACCATCACCCTTGATTACGCGAAACAAAAGGTGATGGCTAATGCTCAGATTCTCAATCAGGTCGACTAGCAGGCGTTGATTGTGTATTTCAAAGCTTTAGCAAGCTCTTCAACAGTGAAATAACCTGCTACGATCTTACCGCTTCTGTCGATGATATAGAATGTAGGTATCCAAGAAAGACCGTAGTCTTTACCGATTTTGGTGTTGGCGAACTTTCTGTCGCCGGCATTCACTTGATACCAGTTCATCTCTTCTTTCTCAACGAAAGCTTTCCAGTCTTCCTCTTTAGGGTCGAAAGCGACGCCGATGAACACTACGTCATAGCCTGAGAATCTCTCCTGAAGCTTCTTGAACTCAGGATTCTCTTTTCTGCAGTCCGGGCACCAGGTAGCCCAGAAATCCAACACTACGTAACTTCCTTTGAAATCAGAAAGGGTGATCTCCTCTCCTGTAGATGTAGTCATAGTGAAATCAGGAGCGGGAGTTTTCTGCTGGAGCAGTTTTGTTGCGTCCTGAGCGTTTGCGGCAAACACGGCTGCGCACAGGGCAACGAGAGCGATTAATGTCTTTTTCATAGTATGTTTATTTGAATATTTCTCAGAAGATGTCGCGGTCTTTGATATCCTTGATTCTCAGCTGGATATTAGCCAAGCCGCGGTAGTAGTTTTCAGCTATGGAGTAACATATGTCCACCGGGTTTCCTGCGTGGAGGTGGGCAAAATGTTCGGATTTGTTGAATGCGATGGCACTCAGAGGCGGATATGTGTAGTCTTCCTGAATCAGCTCGAGCTTCAGGTGTCCGTTCTCCGAGCCTACGCATCTGCCGTTACCGTTGTCATACACTTTCTCCGAGATAAATACAGGAGACTGGTTGACCGGTCCGAACGGCTGGAACTGCTTCAGAATTCTGAAGAATTTAGGTGTTATCTGCTTGAAATCCAGATATGTATCGATATTTACGATAGGTGTCAGCATGTCATTGTCAATCATCTGGGCGACGTGCCTCTCGAACCTCTCGGTAAACTCTTTCAGATTCTCCTCTTTCATAGTCAGTCCGGCTGCATAGGTATGGCCGCCGAAATTCTCCAGAAGGTCGGAGCAGGACTCGATGGCCTCATACAGGTCGAAACCTGCCACGGAGCGGGCTGAACCGGTGATAAAATCGTTGGACTTTGTCAGCACTATCGTAGGTCTGTAGAATACCTCCACAAGACGGGAAGCAACGATTCCCACAACTCCCTTATGCCAGTCCGGATTATAGACCACGGTAGATTTCTTCCCTTCGAACTCAGGAAGATTCTGCACCATCTTGATAGCCTCGCGGGTAATCTCCTTGTC
>JAGDBY010000058.1 GCA_017958765.1 Bacteroidales bacterium
ATCAAGCGACTTCCTCGGCTGCACACTTACTTCAATCTTCGACGCTGCTGCAGGTATCGCATTGACTGATACTTTCGTTAAAGTTATCTCTTGGTACGATAACGAGATCGGTTACTCAAACAAGGTTCTCGAACTTATCGCTCACATGGCAAAAGTTAACGGTTAATCCTGTTTGGATACAATAAAAAGAGCCGGCTTAAAGTCGGCTCTTTTTTTATATTCTACGCGGAAAATCAAGACCTGGCACCGAAAATGGCAGTGCCTATACGGACCATCGTAGCTCCGCATTCTATAGCTATCTTATAATCTCCTGTCATTCCGATGGAGAGCTCAGGATTGTCGATTGAGGCAATCTGCGCCACACGAGATGCTATTGCGGCCGCGTGCTCGAATTCTGAACGGATCTGGGCCTGATTGTCGGTGAAGCTGGCCATAGCCATAATTCCCCTTAATTCTACATTCTTGAATTCGGATATCCTTCCGGCGATATCTAGGACCTCCTCATCATTGAAACCCTGTTTGGCCTCTTCCTGAGCAATGTGTATCTCAAGGAGAATCGGGACTCGCCGCCCTATCGAACCTGCATATCGGTCGACGGCTGAAAGAAGGTGCTCCGAGTCGATGGATTGAATAAGGGAAGCGTAAGGGACTACGAATTTCAGTTTGTTTGTCTGCAGGTGCCCTATGAAATGCCACTCTATATCTTTGGGAAGCGCCTGAACCTTGGCTGCGAACTCCTGCGGCCTGTTCTCTCCGAAAACCCTCTGGCCGGCATTGTATGCCTGGGTAAGGTCTTCTACAGGCTTGAATTTAGAAACTGCCACCAATTTAACGTTTGATGGCAGTTCACTTTTATAATGTCTGATATTCTCAGCTATGCTCATTATCTGCGTTTTTGTTTCATCTGCTCCTGCTGGATTCTCTGAGCCTCCTCCAGACGCTGCTGGAACTTGGATTTCTTCACGGGGGCGTTGGAATCGGCTTTGGATTTGAGCTGAGCGTACAGTTTCTCCTCATCTACGAACCACTTGCGGATCACCACGTTCTGTGCGATTGTAAAGAGGTTGGAGAGCATATAGTAGTAGCTCAAACCGGCTGAGAAGTTGTTACACAGCACCACCATGAAGATAGGCATAAACCAGAGCTGCATAAACTTCATTCCTGCCATCTGGCTGTTGGTATCCATCGTATCCAGGGTCATCTTAGAGTAGAACCACATGCTGACACCCATCAACAGAGCGAAAAGCGAGATGTGGTCACCGTACAGAGGGACGTTGAATCCGAAGTCGAGGATAGAGTCGTATCCGCTGAGATCTTTAGCCCACAGGAAGCCCTGCTGACGGAGCTCGAACGAAGACGGGAAGAAGCGGAACATCGCGTAGAGAATAGGGAACTGCAGCAAAATAGGCAGACACCCTCCGAACATACTCACTCCGGTCTTCTTGTAGAGGTCCATCGTAGCCTGCTGGCGCTTCATGGCGTCGGACTCTTTAGAATACTTGGCGTTAATCTTATCTATCTCAGGTTTAAGGACTTTCATCTTTGCAGAAGAGAGGTATGACCTGAGAGTGAGAGGTGAGATCACCACCTTTATAATAAGGGTCATCATCAGGATGATGATACCGTAGTTCGAGAAAAATTTGCTCAGCCAGTTGAACAGCGGGATAATCACATACTTGTTGATCGAACCTACCAGCCAGCCGCCCATAGGGATCAGCTTGTCGAAGTGGTTGCCGTAACTCTTGAGAGTCGGATAGTGATTAGGGACGAAGTAAAAGCTGAAATTCTTCGAGAAGTCAGGGGTAATGTCTCCGTAGAGAACGTGCAGCTTGGCGTCGGCATTGATAAGATATCTGTCCGGGTTGCTCTCCGGATAGATGCTGGCAGCCACTGTACCCGAGTCGAAAGAATCCTCCGCAAACAGGATTGAAGAGAAGAACTGCTGCTTGAAGGCCACCCAGGAGGTTTGGCCGGCAAGTGTCTCTGTATCACTGGTCTTCTTACGGAACTGGAACTGCTTGATATCCTGAGAACCTTCGTAGCAATAAGCTAAAGTAGAATAGTTCTTCTCATTGTCATAGCCTTTCTCCAGACGAGGAACGTTCATATTCCAGGAAACGCCGAAGTAGCCTGATGTCTTAGGAATCAGCTCCTGCATACCCACGAAATGGAGAGTGAAATCTATCTTGTAGCTGTCCGGAGCCAGTGCGTAGATCTCTTCCAGATATGAAGTCTCGTCAAAATAGAGTCTGTAAACCAGGCTCTCGTCGGTAGCGGACACCTGTCTGAAAGTGAAGTCGGATGTGTTGACGTACTGACCGGCGTCGAGCTCTATGTCAAATGCATTGGTTGCGTCCAGCAGGACCAATGCGGTACTGTCGTATTTGTAGTATTTCTTAATCAGGACTTCGCACGGCTGGGCTCCTTTGCTGGAGATGCCGACCTTGATAAGATCGTTCTCGAGATAGGATACCCGGTCTTCATTCTCAGCTGAGAATGCTTCGTTCAGAAGATCGCTCTTGAAAAAAGGCACCTCTGCGTCAGAAGCGGGAACAGCTTCTCCTGCATAGACAGAATCCACAAGATGCTCAGCCAACTCCATCGCCTGTGCTGCGGCGATAGAATCCTGAATGTATCTAATCTCTTGTTGCTGTTGAAGTTGTTTTGTATTATACCAGCTGAATAGCAGTAATATTACACCTATTAGCGCAAACCCGATTACACTCTGTTTGTTCATTACTCTTCTTCTTGCTTTTCAAGGGATTTGATTGTCTCTGCCAATTTTGCCAGTTCTGCTTTGGCAGCCTCGATCTGTGAAGAAAGGTCTGCAAGCAAAGCCTCGGTATTCTTGGATTTAGAGAAGAATCCCATATTATTCTCCCAAGTGGCGATATCCTGCTCCATCTTGATGAATTTAGCAATGAGACGCTCTTTCTCCGACTGAGGTTTGGTACCTGACTGACGTCCTCTTCCTTCTGAAGAGCGTCTTCTTCCGGTGTAAGTAACTCCGAATTTGTCAGCCAATGCCTTATTGTATGCCTTCTGAGTAGCCTCTTTCTCTTTGAAAGGAACAAATCCGATAGAAGCCCAACGGTCCTGGAATGCCTTGAGTGCATCTGCATTCTCCTGTTCGTCAGCTGAAAGCTCGTATGACTTGATTTCTTCGATCAAAGTGTTCTTAGCTGCGAGATTCTCTGCGAAAGAACTCTCTCGGCCTCCTGCATTCTTATCTCTGTTGTTGAAGAATGTATCGCAGGCAGTGCGGAAACGCTTCCACACCTGCTCAGACTTCTTACGGCTTACAGGACCTATCTCTTTCCACTGCTTCTGAAGGTCGATCAGCAGCTCGGAAGTCTTCTTCCAGTCTTCGCTGTTCATCAGAGCCTCAGCCTGCTCGCAGAGGGCAATCTTCTTATCCAGATTGTCCTGCATCTGGTTCTTGAAACCTGAATAGAACTCGCGTTTCATCCCGTAGAACTTGTCGCAAGCCTCGCGGAAACGGTCGTAAATCTTCTGGTTGTCTTTCTTTGAAGCGAAACCGATAGAACGCCACTCTTTCTGGATGCCCTCGATCTCCTTTGAAAGCTTGTTCCAAGTGTTGGAGTCTTTGATCTCGGTATTGGCGATAGCCTCAACTTTCTCACACAGAGCGATTTTAGGATCATGGTTCTGCTTGTGAACCTCTTTCTGCGACTCGAAGAACTCTTGATAC
>JAGDBY010000010.1 GCA_017958765.1 Bacteroidales bacterium
CGGAGGCAAACAGGCTGCAAACGGAGTCAAGGTGGCCGTCGTTGTCACCTCCTGGCCTCACGGCAGTTCGGAGCCTCTAGGAAAAATAGTGGACGTGCTTGGCAAACCGGGTGAAAACAACACCGAGATGCACGCCATTCTGGCCGAATTCGGGCTCCCGTACAGGTTCGAGCCTGAAGTGGAGAAGGCTGCTAACAAGATTTCAGAGAAAATCTCCGCTTCGGAGAGAGGCAGACGCAAGGATTTCACCTCGGTAACCACATTCACTATCGACCCTTCCGACGCCAAAGACTTTGACGACGCCATCTCCTACAGAGAATTGGACAACGGTCACTATGAAGTCGGAGTGCACATTGCGGACGTCACTTTCTATGTGAAACCGGGCGATATTGTTGACAAAGAAGCTTACGCCAGGGGCACTTCAGTATATCTGGTCGACCGCACTATCCCGATGCTTCCGGAGAATCTCTCCAACAAGCTCTGTTCTCTCCGCCCTAACGAAGAGAAACTGTGCTTTTCGGCTGTCTTCGAGCTCGATGACAACGGATCTGTATTCAACCGCTGGTTCGGGAGAACCGTCATCAATTCCGACTACAGACTCGACTACGAGCAGGCTCAGGATATAATTCTCAACCACGAGGGGCCTCTCGCCCACGAGATAGGCAAGCTCCACCAGATAGCTGCGATGCTGAGAAAGAAACGCTTTGAGAAAGGGGCAATCAACTTTGAACGCCCTGAGATGAAAGTGGAGGTGGATGATACCGGCAAGCCGATTAACGTCCACCAGAAGATCAGCAAGGAGAGCAACTGGCTCATTGAGGAGTTCATGCTTCTTGCCAACAGAAACGTGGCCGAATATGTCACCAGAATGCTCCCTATCAAGAAGCCGACCTTTGTTTACCGTATCCACGAAGCACCTATGGCTGAGAAACTGGACAGCCTCCGCCGCTTCGCCAAGAACTTCGGACACATTATGGGACCTACCGAGAATACCAAGCAGATATCCAAGTCCCTCTCAGACCTGCTGTCCGAAGCCAAGGACAAACCTGAAGAGAACGCTCTCCAGATGCTTGCCCTGCGAGCTATGGCCCGCGCCTGCTACAGCACTGACAACGTAGGTCACTACGGCCTTGCATTCCAGTACTACACACACTTCACAAGCCCTATCCGCCGTTACCCCGATATGATGGTGCACAGGCTTCTGTCTATGTATATGGACGGAGCCCCTTCTCAGAAAAAAGAGGAGTACGAGACATTCTGCAAGCACTCTTCAGAGAGGGAACAGCTTGCCACCGAGGCTGAGAGGGCGAGCATCAAATACAAGCTCGTCGAGTTTATGCAGGATAAGATCGGTCAGGAGTTTGACGGCACTGTCAGCGGAGTTACCGAGTGGGGTATGTATGTGGAAATCGAACCGACCAAGATTGAAGGTATGGTGTCGGTAAAAGAGATAACATCCGACTACTTCACCTTCGATGAGGAGTCTTACAAGCTGATCGGGAAGGCTACAAAGAAAACCTTCACCCTCGGTGATAAAGTGAGAGTGAAGGTTGTCCGTGCAAATCTCGAGCAAAAGATACTCGACTTTGAACTCGTCAGCTTTTAGACAGGCTAATTAACCGGAATATCTCCGAAATACAGAGTCCAGGTCTTGAGCGGCGTGTATGTAACACCGCCGTCATCAGACTGGCTCAGCAGGATGCTGCCCTGAAGGTATCCGTTGTCATACCTGTCAAAAATCGATGTAAGTTTCTGTATAAGAGCTTCTTGATTCTCTTTTTTATTCCAAGTTCTGTCATTGAAGAGAAGGTCAAGTTCATTGTATAACGACAGATAGGCTATCTCGCCTTCATCGCCTTGATAAGCGATTCCGCCAAGGCCAACCTGATAGAAGTACATTCCTTCCATCCACTTTGTACAGCTTTGGAAAGTGAACAGTGCGCAAACTGCCAGCAGCGTACCGATTAACAATTTTGCTTTCTTTGTCATAATGTATTGATTTAATTGTTGTTCCATTTATCGAGGACCTTGTAGAGCTGCTCATCGTACTTGAGCCCCACTACGGTAGCCCCTGCATCATAATAATATCTGACCACAATCTCTTCCTCAAGAAGAGGTCTGATCTCCTCTGTTCTGTCACGGAGAATCTTCTCCTTGCTCACTTCAGCCTTTGCGATGAGGGCGTCTATCTCCTCTTTGCACTCATCGTAAACGCCGTCGTATTTAGCCGCGCTTACAAGCACATTCAACTCGGCCTGAACCCCGCTGCGATAGTCGAACTCCTGATCCTTAGCATAGGCTACGAAGTCCTCATACTCTGCATCGGTAAGTCTGAACTCGGCAGGCGAAGCAATTGTAGGATGTTCGATCCTGTATTTCAAGGCATAATTGCCGAGAATATCATTGTAAACAAGGGATACAGCCGTTCTTCCCAAAGAAGGGGCCGCCTGGTCATAATCAGGTGTGATACCGCCTCCGTCTCTCACAATCCTGCCGTTCTTAGTCCTGAACTCGTGTGTCAGAGAATCAGGAATAGCGCCCACGCTGCCGTCTGCGTTACGGTGAGAGTAGTCAATCGCCTGTACGCAGCGTCCGCTAGGAGTGTAGTATTTGGCTGTCGTAATCTTCACGCTGCCGTTGAAAGAGGTCGGGTGGATAGACTGAACGAGTCCCTTACCGAAAGTACGCTTACCGCCTATCATCCCCCTGTCAAGGTCCTGGATAGCTCCGGCTACAATCTCAGAAGCGGATGCGCTGCCTGAATCTACCATTATCAACAGAGGTATTTCCGTGTCAAGAGGCGCTTTGCGGGTGTATTCCTCTCTGTTGGCTGAAGGATTCTTCCCTTTCTGCGAAACGACCAGAGTCCCTTTCGGAACGAACAGAGACACTACGTCAATCGCCTCGCTCAGAAGACCGCCGCCGTTGCCTCTCAGATCGAGAACTAGCCTCTTGGCTCCTTTGGATTTAAGATCCTGAACTGCCTCGCGGACCTCGTCTGAAAGATGCTCGGTAAAACCGGTAAGATAGATGTAACCGATTGAATCTCTGACCATACCGTAATACTGGAGATTGGAGCGGTAGATCTTCTCACGGGTGACCACAACTTCGGTGGTGTCCTTTGATCCGCCTTTTACAACCTTGAACACCACGTCGGTGCCAGGAACTCCTTTCATCCTGTTGGAACTAGCCTCGGAATCCTCATCGTAAACATATTTGCCGTCAATGCAGAAAATCGTGTCACCGGGAGCAAGGCCGGCTTTGACTACAGGGGTGTTCGGATACGGCTGGGAGATAATCACTCCGCCTCCGACACGTTTTTTGACCATAGCTCCGATGCCGCCGTACTTGCCGGTGGTCATCATCTCCAGGTCTTCTTCATTTTCCTCAGGGAAATACACTGTATAAGGATCCAGCGACTCCAGCATCGCATTGACGCCGGTGGTAAGAAGTTTCTCGAAATTGACTGTGTCCACGTAATATGCAGACAATTGACTGAGAATGCTGTTCTGTATATCTAGACCTTTACCAATCTGAAAATTCGAAGACTGCGCATTCATTGAGATGGCAGCCATACAGAAGGCAAATGACAATAAAAATCTCTTCATTTTTTAAATTAGTTATCAATGCAAAAATAACCTTTTGTTTCTATCTTTGAAGAATAAAAGCTAAAAAAATGACACTTGTTTTTGCAACTTGCAACAATAATAAACTAATTGAAGTCCAAAGAATATTAGGTCCTGATTATAAGCTTATTCTTCCTTCCGATCTGGGGTATGACGAAGATATCCCGGAGACACATTTCACCATCAAAGATAATGCCATAGAGAAAGCCTCTTTCGTCTGGGACAGATTTCATCAGAACTGCTTCGCCGACGACACCGGCCTCTGCGTGGATTACCTCAACGGAGCGCCGGGTGTATTTACAGCCAGATACGCGGGAGAGCCTAAAAATCCGGTGGAGAATGTCAAAAAGATTCTCCGTGAAATGGAGGGAGTCCCTTTTGAGAAGAGAACCGCCCGCTTCGTATGTGATATAGCCTACATCGACCGGGGGGATCTGTATGTATTCGAAGGGACCTGCGAGGGGCACATATCCTTTGAACCTCAGGGAGAATTGGGATTCGGCTACGACCCGGTCTTTATCCCCGAAGGGATGGACAGAACCATGGCGATGCTGTCCCTGGCTGAAAAGAACGCCATTTCCCATAGGGGAGACGCAATTAAAAAACTGCTATGCCACTTAACAGAAAATCGCAGCTGATAGTCCTTCATCTCACCAAGTATTCTGACTCCGGGATGATCGTAAATGCCATAGACTCGTCTGTGGGCAGGTGCGGCTTTTTCCTCAAAGGGGTGGGCAGAAACAAAAGTGCTCTTCTGGCTAATTTCCACAGCCTGAGCATTCTGGAAGCGGTAATTCAGGCCAGTCCCAAGAGCGACCTGCACTACCTGAAAGAGTATTCTCCGGTTTACAGCCTGTCTGCTCTGCGCAGCGACCCTGTCAAGAGCTCGATAGCCCTTTTTATCAGCGAGGTCCTCTACAGAAGCCTCTTTGAAATCAGTATGGACGCAAAGCTGTTTGACTGGCTGTGCGACACGATAAAGCTTCTGAACGACACCGATACCTCGGTGGCCAATTTTCACCCCTGGTTCCTCGTGGGACTCTGCTCCAAGATGGGATTCCACCCACAAAGCAACTATTCTGACACCAACAGGATATTCCAGATTACCACTGAGAATTTCATCCCCGACGACAGCTACTCCAGATCCCTGGAAGACACCTTCTCTGCCGAACTCTCCTATGTGCTGCACAGATTCCTGACATCTCCTTTCGGGGAGGCAATGGAGTTGCAACTCTCAGGGACACAGAGAAATGCCTTTTCTCTCAAAATGCTGGAGTATCTCTCTTACCATCTGGGTATCAATATCAGGGTTAAGTCCCTTGCCGTATTGCACGATATATTTGCTAATTTTGTTTAGATAAAATGAGTTTTTGGGATAAAATAATATTCGGTTCCGACACCTCCGCTTTCAGCCGTTTCACTGAAGGCAGGAAGGTTTTTGCCATTATCGACAGGAACGTTGAGCGTCTGTACGGCACTCTTTTTCCGTATGAGAAGATAGTTATCGACGCAACCGAAGAGAATAAAACCTTTGACGGAGCTATCTCTGTAATCGATTCTCTACTTGAGAAGAATGCTGACAGAGACTGTCTGCTGCTCGGTATCGGAGGAGGCATAACCACCGACCTCACCGGCTTTGTGGCGTCAATTTATAAAAGGGGTGTAGAATACGGCCTGGTACCCACCACTCTGCTCGCTCAGACAGACGCGGCTATCGGAGGTAAAACCGCCGTCAATGTATCTCGGATTAAGAATGTCGCCGGCACATTCGGCAATCCGGCCTTCGTCTTCATAAACCCCGGCTTTATCAAGACCCTCAGCGGAGAAGAGCTGAACAGCGGAATCTTCGAGATGTTGAAAATATTCATTATCGGCAACCGTGAGTATTACTACCGGACTCTCGACCTGCTCCTCGACGGAGGTTTCATCGACGAATATGTCATCAAGGCCGCAGTCAGATTAAAATGCGACATCACCGATGAAGATTATACAGAGCACGGCCGCAGAAAGCTTCTCAACCTTGGACACACTTTCGCTCACGCCATAGAGTCCGCTTCCGGCTGGAAAATATCACACGGAGAAGCCGTGGCCATAGGGATAGTTCTGGCTGCAAGATTAGGGGAAAAATACAGCGTCACCCCTGCCGGACTGGCAAAGACGCTGCTGAAGGATTTCCGCTCCGCAGGCCTCTCAGTGCCAGAATTTACCAACAGCGACGCTCTGGTTAACGCGCTTTACAATGACAAAAAGAGAGACGGGGACAAGATCCTGTTCGTAGTCCCTCGCTCTGTCGGAGATGTGACTTTTCTCCCGGTTTCAGCTAACGACATAAACGGTTCATTCTTCGATGTCAAAGATCTGTTATAGCCTCGGAGAACATTCTCTCGACTATTGCGTGGCAATGAATCGATTCTTCACCGACGAAGCTATCGAACTGCGCCTCGATCTGCTCCCATTTCAGGAGGAGGAGCTGAAAGTATTCTTTCAGAACAAACAGAGCGAGATTATCACCACCTACTACATCGATGACGAAGAGGAGGATTCCGTGATCGAGGCGGAGACCGAAAAGGCGGCCAAACTGCTTGCCAAGGCCATCGTGCTCGGGACCGACTACATCACCGTGCCGTACGATTTCAACCAGAAAGAGCTTACCTGGCTTACCCGGCTGGCCTGGAACTATCAGTGCAAGGTTATCCTCTCATACCACAATAAATACGGTACTCCCTCAACGGCAGACCTCAACAAAATAGCCAAGAAATGCTACTCGCTGGGGGCGGACATCGTCAAGATCGTCACCACCGCCCACCACCCTGCCGAGGCTAAAAGAGTGCTGAAACTCTACGAGAGCTTCAAACCGGAGACGCTTATAGCGTTCGCAATGGGCGAGGCCGGGACTGAATCCCGCAGGGAATCGCTCTCCAAAGGGGCTCCGTTTATGTTCGCAACCACCCTCCGCGACTACTCTACGGCGAGGGGACAGCTTACTTTCTACGACCTTCTCCCTGACAGTGAGAAACGGGATATCGGGAAAATCTTCGTCCCTTCTTCCAAAAGCCTCACAGTCAGAGCCGTCATAGCCGCATCCCTCACGAACGGGAAAAAGAGCATCCTCACAAACGTGGATTTCTGCGATGACGTGACATACGCCGTGGGAGTGGCCCAGAGCCTTATGGCCGACGTACAGACAGACATAGAGAAGGGGCAGATTACAATTGTGGGGCACCAGAATATCTCCGCCGAAGGGTTGAAGGTCAGAGACGGCATTCTCAATGCCGGAGAATCGGGACTTCTCGCCAGAATCTGCATACCTCTCGCAGGACTTTGCGCTGAGACGGTCACCGTCACCGGAGAGAGAACTCTTCTCAAACGCCGGATCGACGAACACTCCGCTGAGCTGAAAAGGCACGGGCTGAACATCTCCTACACGGAGCGCCATTATTTGCCTGCCAAGGTGAAAGGGACTCTCACCGGAGGAGAATTCACCTTCAAAGGAGACAAAGGCTCTCAGATGATCTCAGGTCTGCTCTTCGCCCTGCCGTATTGTAAAGAGTATCACACAATTACAATCAAGAAACCTACCAGCCTCCCTTACATTCTGCTCACACTCTCCATTCTCAACACTTTCGGGATTACCATAGAGAATTATGACGAAGACGGAGACACTTTTGAGATAGAGTTCGCCGGGAAGCAGAGCTTCAGAGGGAGCAACTATGCCGTAGAATCCGACTGGAGCGCAGCCGCTCTCTGGCTTGTAGCCGGAGTGCTGGCGGGAGAATCCGGAGTCGAGAATCTGCAATACGACTCTCTGC
>JAGDBY010000059.1 GCA_017958765.1 Bacteroidales bacterium
ATACCGGTCCGTTGGGAGGAACTCTGTGGATTCTCCTCTCCAACGCTCTGATCTACGGCTGTCTCAGAAGCCTGGTTTACGGTAATGTGACCGGCCGCAGACGCGTGGCTCTGTTCTCTTTCACAGCAGTTCTGATAGCTGTCCCGATGATACTCTCGGCGATAATATACAGCGGATACAAAGAGACCGACAATCCAGTGGAGGTCGTGGCGCTGCAACCTAATATCGACTCATATACAGAAAAGCACGGCGGTCTGAGCCAGGAGGTCCAGGATGAGACTATGATTTCTCTGGCAGAGAGCGCCGTCACTGAGAATACGAAATACGTCATCACTCCGGAGACTTTCTCATACAATTTCCAGCTCGATTCTCCGCAGAGCAACAGTACCTACCGGAGCGTTCTGAGTTTTCTGGAGAGACATCCTCAGGTGAACTTCATTCTGGGCACTCTGTCATATCAGTTCTACTACACGAACGCTAAGCCTACCGTAACTGCGAACAAGCTCGGACCCGATATCTGGTACGATATGTATAACACTGCAATTATGATAGATACCACCGGTATGCGGAATTACTATCATAAGTCCAAACTGGTGGCGGGAGTGGAGATAATCCCATATCAGAGGTACATTCCTTTCTTGGGAGATCTGGTTTCGAAATTCGGCGGTTCGGCAAGCAGTTATGCCCGTTCCGACGAAGTGGAGAATCTGCAGACTGCTCAGGGAGACAATGTCGGAGTTATGATATGCTACGAATCTGTGTATGCCGATTATTACCGTCAGACAGCTCTGAAAGGGGCCGGCTTCAATGCAGTGATTACCAATGACGGTTGGTGGGGAGATACTCCGGGCTACCGTCAGCATTTCAGATATGCCGCTCTCAGATGTATTGAGAACAGAAGAGACGTGGTACACGTAGCGAATACAGGTATTACCGGTATTATCAATCAGAGGGGAGACGTTCTCTCCCGTACCGGCTGGTGGGAACCGGTTGCACTCAACGGCACCGTTAACCTTAACAGTGACCTTACTTTCTTTACCAGGAACGGGGATTTGGTAGGCAGGGTGTCGACTTTCCTTTTTTGCCTGTTGCTGCTGGCTCTGATATCAAAAGCCGTTATTCTCAAGAAAAAGTCTTAGCGTCTCAGGCGTAATATCCTTAGCGACAACGTTTTTGTTCTTGTCCAGAATGTAGATTCTAGGGACAATGGAAACGTCGTAGAGGCTGAATATTTCATCTCCGAAGCCGCTTGCACGCAGGTTGATCCATTTGCCCGGGACGCTCTTCAAATGCTCTTTCCACTCAGCTTTGTCAGGTCCCAGATATACTGATACCACTTTGGCTTTATTCGCCTTGACAAGAGGCATCAAATCGGCTATCGCCTGTTCATATTCTCTGCACTGAGAACAGCTTACAAGGTGGAAGAACAGAACAGTGTATTCCGCTTTGACAGAGAGCAGTCTCTTTCTAAAACCGCACTTTGTGAAGAGAACGGCGTCGGTGGCCTTCTCTCCGAGAGGGTTGAGGCTGAAGAGTCTGACAGCTTCCTCGGTCTGTTCCAGCAGCTCTTTCGACCACATCTCAGGCATCCCCAGGATGTATTTACGGGCCAGGTCGATTGCTCCCTGCTGATACTGGTAACTGTCGGACGACTTGAGATAATTGTATATGTAATACATTGTACCTCTGAAAGTTTCGGGGTCTGAGGCTGTCCTGTTGTAGAAAGACTCGCCAACATAGTTGACGGTTTCCCTGTCGGGATTGTCCATCTCTCCCAGAAGAGAATTCAAAAAGAGGTGCAGCGAAGAGTAGTAGCCGTCCTTCTGCCCAAGCAGCTGCCGCAGAGCGTTGCAGTCGAGTTTCCTTCCGATAATGCGGTTGTCCTGATCTATCAAAAAGAGAGAAGGGGTTGTCAGGACCGAATACTTCCTATGGAAAGATGAAGCGGCTTCAGGGTCCCAGAGGTTTATTACCCTGACCTTCGGATTGTCGATCGAGCCGAAATTCAGCTCGGCGTATTTCTGCCACTGGTCATAGTCATCCTGCGTGTAAAACGCTATGAACGTGATATTTCCTTCGCCGTCATACTCTTTTAAGAATGAAGCCAGCTGAGGAGTCTGTATCTGGCAGGTGGCGCAGTGGCTGTCGTAGAAATAGAGGATCTTGTAGTCGCTCAGAATGGATCTTACCTCCAGACTCTCGCCGCTCAGATCCTGGGCGGTAAGCTCCGGAGCGCTCTTTCCGATGAGGGATTCCCGGTTGAATTCTGCATAGGTGAAAAGGCTCGGATAGCTCTCTTCGTTCGGCCAGGGCAGTCTCTTGTTCAAAAAGTAGTTGTCTGCAATATACACCGATACCGCCTCGGTCCCCATTATCGGGCAGGAAGTGAAGTAGTCGAAGATGATGCCGGCAATCTGCCCCTGACTGTCAGTGTCCTGACCTGCGGCGATAAGCTTGTCGCAGCGGGAGATAATGCTGTCCACCGGCATAGTCCGGATGGCGTCCAGATAGCTGGAGACGCTGTTATAATAGTTCGTCTGGGCATTCAGGGATTGGGTGCTGAGAATGCATACGGCAGAGAATATTAATATGACAGCGCGTCTGAACATCGGCTATTTCTTAAGATATTTGTCGAGATTAATTCCTTTCGGGAGGAAGCACTTGGCGTCGCCGCCGTTGATCAGAACGTCCCTGACAACGGTGGACGATATGAAAGAGTATTCGTGACTTGAAGGGATGAAGATGCTGGAGATCTCAGGAGCCATTTTTTTATTAGCCTGCGATACAACGCTCTCCAATTCGAAGTCGGTGGTGGTTCTCAAGCCTCTGACAATGCAGCAGGCGCCTTTCTTCTTGCAGAAATCTACGGTAAGCCCTTTGAAGGAGCATACTTCGACATTCTCCATCCCGGCGGTTGCCTCTTTAATCATCTCGACTCTCTGTTCCGGAGTGAAGAATCCGCTCTTGGAACTGTTGTAGCCCACAGCGACAACCACCTTGTCGAAGAGTTTGAGCGCGGAATTGAGTACGTCCAAGTGGCCCAGTGTGAATGGATCGAAAGATCCTGGAAATATTGCTGTTCTCATAATGTCCAGTTTATCGGCTCTAAGCCGTTTTTGATAAGTATTTCGTTAGTTTTTGAAAAATGTTTGCATCCGAAGAAGGCGCCGCGGGCAAGAGGCGAAGGGTGAGCCGCTTCCAGAATGTAGTGTTTGGAAGAATCTATCAGCTCTTTCTTGTTGCGGGCGAAATTGCCCCACAGCAGGAACACGACACCGGTTTTATTGTCGCTTATCGCCTTGATTACGGCGTCGGTGAAGGTCTCCCAGCCGATCTTGCTGTGAGAAGCGGGCTGCGAGGCTCTTACGGTGAGAATCGCATTCAGCAGGAACACTCCCTGCTTTGCCCAGGATTCCAGAGAACCGTCTTTATTGACTTTAACCCCCAGGTCATCCTCTATCTCTTTGTAGATATTCTGCAATGACGGGGGAGCGGTAATCCCGTGAGGGACAGAAAAGGAGAGTCCTTCCGCCTGACCGGGTCCGTGATACGGGTCCTGTCCCAGAATAACCACTTTTACTTTGTCAAACGGGGTGAGATTGAACGCATTGAAAATCAACCTGCCGGGAGGGTATATAGTTTTCCCGGCACGTTTTTCATCGTGGAGATATTGCGCCAGCGAACTGAAATAGGGTTTTTCAAATTCTTCGGCGAGAACTTTCTTCCAGGAAGGTTCAATAGTGACGTCCATTATTCTGTCTATTTCTGGAAGACAAAGTTAAGAACATCTTCTATTCTCTCGACATATTTGAACTTTAATCCTTTAATGTAGATATCTTTTATCTCATTGATGTCCCTTTCATTCTCCTTTGAAAGCACTATGGTCTTGACTCCGGCTCTCTTGGCAGCCAGAATCTTCTCTTTGATGCCTCCTACAGGGAGAACCTTGCCTCTCAGGGTGATTTCACCGGTCATTGCGATACCTTTCTTGATGCTCTTGCCGCAGAGGGCCGAAGCGATGGCAGTGGTCATGGTGATACCTGCTGAAGGGCCGTCTTTAGGAATGGCTCCCTCAGGGACGTGGATATGGAAGTCTTTGTTATAGAACATCTTAGGCTTAACTCCGATTACAGAAGCGTGCGCTTTCAGGTATTGGAAAGCGATGATGGCGCTCTCCTTCATGACGTCGCCCAGGTTACCGGTAGTGCTCAGATTGCCTTTGCCCTCACTCAGGCTGCATTCTATAAAGAGAATCTCACCGCCCATCTCAGTCCAGGCAAGTCCGGTGACAACGCCCGGAACTTCATTTCCGCTCTGCATATCGTGATGAT
>JAGDBY010000060.1 GCA_017958765.1 Bacteroidales bacterium
ATGAGGAGACGGACACCGTGGCTGCGATAATCAGAAGAACCGGCGCCAAATTTATGTTCGCCACCGAGGATGCGTGGAACAGGTGCATCTCTGACAGCGAGCTCTGCAGCAGCCTTGACGTACTGAGCATGGATTCGCTCAGCGTCCTGAGCGACTGTTCGGGCAGACTGACCGGCGCGGTCTCAGGTTTGAAAGCTGCTTTTGCCAAGATGTACCCGTCATTCAAACCGGAAGATATCAATTATCATCATATTGAAAGCGATGAAACGGCCATTCTGTGCTATACAGCGGATGAGAAAGGACTTTTGAAAGAAGACTCTTTCACTGTAAACAAACTGACCAAAGCCGTTCAGAGTATTTCTGACAAACACTACCGAAAAAGAGGCGCTAAAAGTCTTTCACTGCTTCCTTTATCAGACGTAAGCGTGAGCGTTTTCGATATGATGGCCCCTTTGGCTGCCGGTTGCCATATCACCCTCTTGGGAGAAAAGCCTACCCCTCATATGATAAGAAAGGCCCTGAAGAGGGTAAGACCGGACTACATCTGCACAAAACCTGTCTTTATGGAGAGGTTCGTCCGCAAACGCATTTTCCCTAAGCTCAAATCGAAGTTTGTCCAGGCCTGCCTCCGCACTCCGGGACTCAACACTTTGGTGTACAACAAGATCCGCCGCAGAATGATGTTCGCTTTCGGCGGCAAAGTCAAAGATGTCAAGGTAAAAGGCAGAGAGCTTGCCCCTGAGGTATCGGAAATTTTGATGAAAGTAAAGTTTCCGTTCAATTTTTCTGTAATTTAAAACACTATTTAAGTTTTTTTGTATATTTGCAGTCCCTTGCCCAGGTGGTGGAATTGGTAGACACGCTACTTTGAGGGGGTAGTGCCTGTTTTTGGGCGTGCAAGTTCAACTCTTGTCCTGGGCACAAAAAGCGGGAGCGACTTGATTGTCACTCCCGTTTTTATTATCTTTACCCCTATGAAAAGAATCTTGTTCATAGCATTTCTGGGTATCCTTTGTTCCTGCTCCCAAACTTCTCCTACAGACTGGTATGTCAGGCCTGCGGAGAATCAGGACGAAAGCGTAGACGTATTCTACATTGTATCTACACAGGCTTGGGAAGAGTTCTCCCCTGAAGGAGAAGAGCTCTATAGAATCACCCTCACGCAGGATCAGAGGGAGTTTTACGATATGGAGATGGATTACACGGCGGATGTATTCTCCGGCTCTTTCAATTACTATTCTCCTTATTATCACCAGTTTACCCTTAACGCATTATATCTGGAACCCGACAGGTACGAGAGCGTAAAACAGGAGGTTGTCAGCGAGATCGTGGAGGCTTTCCGCTACTATATGAAGCATTACAACAAGGGACACAGATTCATCCTTGCCGGCTTCAGCCAGGGGGCCATTCTCTCTCTCGAATTACTGAAGAATATGACCGACGAGGAGTACTCGCTGATGGTTGCCGACTACTGCATGGGATACAGGATCTCAGAAGAGGACCTTGCCGATGCACATATCAAGG
>JAGDBY010000061.1 GCA_017958765.1 Bacteroidales bacterium
CGGCACCAGCATAGAATTGAGCAGGTATCCGGCTTTCTCCTTGTTAACCGGAAGAGGCATCATTCTGATCAGGGATGCGAACTCCATCACGTTAAGGAACGACTCCTGGGATGTCTCGCTCTGAGCCAAAATTTCGGCCGTGATATTCTGCCCGATAGCGTTTGCAAAATGCAGCGAGAGGTATTTGTCCGCTCTGCCGGTGTACTTTGCAAAGGTAGATGGAAGCAAAGTGGACGAGTTGGTCACAAGAATGGTCTTCTGAGGCATCAGAGGGGCGAGCCTCTTATAGAAGGCTATCTTCTCCTGAGTATTCTCTACAACCGATTCTATCACTATGTCAGCATCCGCCACAGCCTTTGCCAGATCGAGCTCGAGGATGATGCTCTCGCGGGCGCGGAGAACGTTTGACACGCATTGATCTTTATCAAAACTGCCTCTGTCGGCTATTCCGTAAGACCAGTTGGCATCTTCCTGTCCCAAAGGACTTGCCATAAGATCGATAGCATCCAGATATGACTGCTTTGTTTTATCCAGTTTAGGAAGAGTTCTGCTGATACTTCCTTCACTGCGAAGCCATATCGTAACATCGAAACCGCAATATGCAGCCTGCAATGCAATCTGACTTCCAAGAACGCCGCCGCCGGCAACTACTATTTTTTTGAATTCCATAATTGAGTTAAGGTTTAAGGAAGAGGTATATGTAATACCCGACAAACAATGCAAAGAGAGCGGAACCTTCTACCCTGTTGACAGAGGCCTTCTTTCCTGTGTAAGCAAACAGAAGCAGAAGGACGGTGCTTCCTATCAGAACCGACAGATCCACCACGTTGAGAGCTGCAAACGACAGAGGGGTTATAACCGATGCCGATCCCAGAATCAACAGCAGGTTGAATATGTTGGAGCCGATGATATTGCCGAAAGCAAGCTGGTTTTTCTTCCTGACTGCCGCAGCGATGCAGGTAGCCAGTTCAGGGAGGGACGTACCTCCCGCCAGAAGGGTTATCGCTATGAATTTGTCGCTCACACCCAGCTTCCGGGCTATATCCATGGCCGATTTTACAAAAAGATCACCTCCTATTATAAGGCCTGCGAGACCTGCTACCGTGAAGAGAATGGCCACAGGCAGCTTCCTCTGTCTGATGTCTCCGCTCTCAAGAGCATCGCCCGACTGACTGCGGAAACAGTACACCATATAGACAGCGAAGAGCAGTAAGAGAATGACTCCCTCAATCCTGTTCAATCTGCCGGCAGTAAGGCCCAGGGCGATGGTAACAAGCGTTGTGCAGATTACCATAGGAAGGTCGACCTTCCTGTTCTTCACCGAGACGGCTATAGGTGACACCAGTGTGGTAAGGCCGATAATACAGAGGGTATTGAAAATATTGGAGCCTACTACGTTCCCCACTGATATGTCGGCATTTCCTGCGATAGCTCCGGTAAGACTCACTACCAGTTCGGGGCAGGACGTGCCGAAACCCACTATTGTAAGGCCTATGACAAACTCGCTGACACGGAAACGGCGGGCAATGGAAGAAGCTCCGTCCACTAGGGAGTCAGCGCCGAAAACTATCAGGCAGAGGCCTATTATGAGGAACAATAAAGACACTGATTGCATTATTTCCGCAAATATAACTAAAAGATTCCTATCTTTGGGGAACTAATTGACAGGTTTGGTCTATGTATTTTTTAAGGCGCTGTGCGGTAATCGGCTATGGTAGTTGGGCCACCACTCTGGTGGGACAGCTCACTTCAAACGGCAAGAATGTCAACTGGCTGGTTACTAACAAAGATGTTGAGAGGGGTATTCTCAGAGACGGCCACAACCCTAAATATGAGGTGGATCTGAAGCTCAACCGCAGCAAGATTTCCATCTATTCCGACATAAACAAAGCCGTGGACGGGTGCAACGTAGTTATTCTCGCCTGCCCTTCTGCGTACCTTCACTCAAATCTCCAGCAGCTCAACGTCTCAATAAAGGACAAAATCATCATCTCGGCCATCAAAGGCATTGTACCTCAGGGTCTTACAACAGTATTGGAACACATTCAGGATATCTACGGAGTCCCTTACAAGAACCTCGGTCTGATATCCGGGCCTACCCACACCGAGGAGGTATCCAGAGGCCGGCTCTCCTTCCTGACGGCAGCTTCCGATTCCGACAGGACAGTCAAGATCATAGAAAGCCTTTTCAGCAGCGACAGTCTGATTCTCACTACATCCAAGGACATCTTCGGTATTGAGTACGCCTCCGTTCTGAAAAACATCTACGCCATAGCCGTAGGACTTGCCTTGGGGACAGGATACGGGGAAAATTTCATCTCGGTTCTGGTAGCCGACTGCGCCGGAGAGATGGCCCATTTCCTCGAGAGCAGGTTCCCGTTTGAAAGGGACATCCATTCAGCAGCCTATATGGGAGACCTGATCGTGACCTGCTACTCTAACTACAGCAGAAACCGCAGGCTGGGACTGCTCATAGGACGCGGAAATACCGTCAAGAGCGCTATGAACGAGATGACTATGATAGCTGAAGGTTACTATTCTGCAGAGTGTATACACAAAGTGAACCAGGCGCACGGAATATCCATGCCTATCGTCGAGACTGTTTACGATGTGCTTTACCGTGGAGAAAACCCTCGCGAGGCCATAGCTTCCCTGGCCAAGAAGCTGAACTAACCGGCTGAAACAGAATCCCAATCGAAATCGAATCTCTCGATATCCTCTTCCACGAGAGGATTGCCGGCCTGTACCTCTATAAAAGTCAGGTCAGTGATGGCTTTGACTGCGTGGCTCTGGCCTTTGGCGATGTTGGCCACCATTCCCGGGCGGACCTTAGTTACTTCCCCGTCCAGCACGAACAGTCCTTCTCCGTCGACGAAAGTCCAGATCTCGCTTCTGTGACGGTGTATCTGATAACTGATACTGCTTCCGGCTTTTACTACTATCGACTTTGTCAGAGAACGGGTTCCGTCTGCGTAGGTGGTATCGTCGAGAACCCTGTAGGTGCCCCATCGGCGCTCCTCGAACATTGGACGGGTCACCAGAGAATCTATATAACCGTTCACATTGTCACTCCTGTCTTTGGATGCCACCAGAATGCCGTCGTAACTTGCTGCGACCACTACGTCCTGAAGCCCGTCCACGAAGACCGGAATACCCAGCTCGTTCAAAACGTGGGTATTGCTGTTGTCCTCGGTCATGACCACGTTGCCTATGGCATTGGTTTTCAGCCTTGAAGTGAGAGTGTTCCAGTTACCCAGATCCTTCCATTCTCCGTTGAAAGGGACTAAGGAGACAGACTTCTCCTTCTCGGTAATCTCGTGATCAAAGCTTATCTGCGGGAATCTGTCATACCTTGACACCACTGCATCGTAATCGACTGAACCGATGTACTTTTTGATGTATTTGAGAATATAACCCAGCTTGAATGCGAATACGCCGCCGTTCCAGTAGGCGCCCTCTGTGAGGAACTCCAACGCTTTGTCTGCGGAAGGCTTTTCTACAAACTTGCGGACCTTCTGAATACCGCCACGGTCCTGGCCTTTCTCCGGAATGATGTATCCGAACTTGTTTGAAGCGTAGGTAGGCGGGATACCCATCAGAACCAGGTCGGAAATGTCAGAGCCGACTGCCTGAACCATTTTGCCGAGGGTATCGTAGTAAGAATCCTGAGTGTATGCATCGCAAGGCATCACCACTACCACTTCATCCTCTGTGCACCCTCTTCTGTCATACAAATATGATGAGGCCAGGGCGACAGCCCCGAAAGTCTTCCTCCTTTCAGGTTCGAAAACTATATCGACTTTGTCGCCTATCTGATTGATGATATTGTCTCTCTGCGAAGATGTGGTCGTGATAAGGACGTTTTCCGTCAGGGAAGCGGCGCTCAGCTGCCTGTATACACGCTGCAACATAGATTCGTAGCCCCCCTTTCCGTCCTCGAGAAGAGGAAGGAACTGCTTGGAGCGGGCATTGTTGGACAGCGGCCAAAGTCTCGCTCCTGATCCTCCGGATAATATTACCAAATGCATATCAATACAGTGTGTTTCCAACAAAAATAATTAATTTTGTGTTAATGAAGAAGATTTCCATTATAATACCGGTTTACAATTCGAAGGACTTCATCATAAACTGTCTTATCTCGGTGCTGTCACAGACCCTTGAAGATATCGAAGCCATCATTGTAGACAACTGCGGGACAGACGAGAGCATTGAGATGGCCCGCGAATATCTGAAGGACTACAGCGGTCCTGTCTCTTTTAAATTCGCCTCCACGGAGAGCAATTCCGGCCCCGGCACAGCCCGCAATCTGGGTATTTCCCTTGCCGAAGGTGAATATGTTTGCTTCCTCGACAGCGACGACACCCTCGAATCGGATTACTGCCGCAAACTGTATGAATCGGCCAAGGAGTTCGACACGGACCTGACCTACTGCAACCTTCGCTCCGTAGTATATAATTGGTCTTCAGAGATTTGCAAGAACCTTCCTATTCAGGACGGCTATTTCGACTACAAGACCAAAACCTTCTTTCTGACTCACTTCATCTCATATTTTACTACCTACATTTACAGAAGAGAATTCCTTGAAGAGAAAGGGATCAGCTTCCCATCTACCAGAAGTTCCGAAGACAGCTGTTTTTTGGCAGGGGCTCTGCTTGCCGCCACTCGGATCTCTGCCGTTGCGGAGCCTCTCTATAACTACATCATCCGGGAGAATTCTCTCACCTGTACCAAGGATGAAACCCGCTACAGAGACAAACTGAACTCTTTCCGTTCTCTGCTGGAATTTGCCAGAAAGACAGGCTATTACGCCTTATACAAGCCTGAACTGGATTATCTCTTCATCAAAAAAGGGTACCTTATCACCGTATTCAATTACTTTGTCAACAACGACAGGTACAGCAAGAAAGACCTGAAGGACACCTACGACGTCCTCAATCAGGAAGTTCCTGATTATAAGAAGAATCCGTACCTGAAAGACAATTCAATGATGAGATACCTCATCTACCTTATCAACCGGCATCCGAGGATTGCCAGCAGGGTTATCACCCGCTACGCAAGGCGCAAGAGAATGAAGCTTTAAGCCTTTAGCCGTTGTATTCTGCAGCTCTGGAGACAGGAGCTACGTCCAAAGAGGTTGTCAATCCCTGTAAAAACTTGTAGTGACCGACTATAGCGATCATTGCGGCATTGTCGGTGGTGAACTTTATCTCAGGAACGAAGGTCTCCCAGCCGCGTTTTATCCCCTCATCGACAATACGCTGCCTCAACGCAGAATTAGCCGATACACCGCCGCCGATGGCTATCTGCTTGATTCCTGTCTGTCTGGCGGCGAGAATCAGTTTCTTCATCAGGATATCTATCAAATCCTTCATAAAGCTGGCGCAGATGTTGGCTTTATTCTTCTCGATAAAATCTGGATCTTTCTCCAACTCTGCTCTCAGGAAATAGAGCAAAGAGGTTTTTATACCGCTGAAGCTGTAGTCCAGTCCCGGTATGTTGGGCTTTGCGAAACGCATCGCGTCAGCATTACCCTCTTTTGCCAGTCTGTCGATGACCGGGCCGCCAGGGTAGCCGAGTCCCAGCAGCTTGGCGCATTTGTCAAAAGCCTCTCCCACCGCATCGTCGATGGTATGTCCCAAAAGCTCGAACGAGAGATAATCGTTCACTTTTACAATCTGGGTATGTCCTCCTGAAACCAGCAGCGCTAGGAAAGGAAATGAAGGGGATCTGTTCTCTTTGCCGTACTCTTTGATGAAGTGGGAAAGGATATGCCCCTGCAGATGGTTAACCTCAACCAAAGGCTTTCCGGATGAGATAGCGAGCCCTTTCGCGAAGGAGGTTCCGACCAGTAAAGAGCCGAGAAGTCCGGGGCCTCTGGTAAATGCAATTGCATCTATATCAGACATTTCCACTTCGGCTCGACGCAGCGCTTCGCTCACGCAGGGAACTATGTTCTGCTGATGCGCCCTGGAGGCCAGCTCGGGAATCACTCCGCCGTACTGTCTGTGTACATCCTGGGATGCCATGACGTTTGAAAGGATGTATCCGTCTTTGAGAACGGCTGCAGAAGTGTCGTCGCAGGATGATTCTATTCCGAGTATTATTGTATTTTTTGGCATATCACAAATATACAACAAAGGTAATAAAAAGTTATATTTGTAGATTGTATGAAACTGTCCCGCAAAATATTGCTTGCAATTCTGGCATTTGTTTTTGTCGTCATACCGTCGGCACTGACTCTTGCGGTGCAGCTTCCTTCCGTCCAGACAAGACTCAGTCAGGAGATTGTCAGGGTCGTTTCAGACAAGCTGAACGGGGAGATTTCCATATCAAACATCTATTACGCCCTCTTCGGGAGAATAGTCATTGAGGATGTCACTCTGCTGGACAACAACCGCGACACTCTGATCAATACTCAGAAGGTTTCCCTCTCTTTTTCCCCTATCGAACTTACCAAACGCCACATTAAGGTGGACAAAGTCATCTTGACTGACGGTTTGATAAATGTTATCCACACTTCCGACAGTACCATCAACATTCTGGAGGTATTCCCTAAACAGGAGAAGGAGAAATCTATCTTCAATATGGCGGTAAGCGCTAAGAAACTGCAACTTAAGAACTTCAAGATCAACTATATAAACCCGTACGGTCAGGAGCCTCTCTTCCCGCTCACCGGTCATACTATGGATTTCAGGGACATTCACCTGAGTGACGTCAACCTGGACATACGTGACATCCGGTACAGCGATCTCAACGGTAAAGCCACCGTAGCGGCTCTCTCTATGCAGGAAGCGCGGGGCTACAGAGTGGAGAATCTCTCCTTTGAGGCTTCTCTCAACAGTCTGGGAGCGATGATTAAGAATCTGAACTTCAAAGACTCGTTCTCCAACGTATTTCTGGACCACATCTATGCCCTGACCGACGATTTCAGCCAGATAGACAATTTCCTGGAAGACATCACCCTGGATGCCCAGATTTCCGACAAGACCTTCTTCGACTGCAGAACGGTCCAGGCGCTTGTCCCGGGGATTGACTACGTCGACCTCCAGCTCCTTGTAAAAGGGGATATCTTCGGAACCGTGAAGAATATTGACCTGGATAATTTCAAGGTCTACACCCCTTCCAAACGCTCCATGGTCGATTTCAACGCTCACCTGAACGGACTTCCTCTTCTTAACGAGACGATGGCCTCCATCAAGGTAAAAGACTGCTACACAGACTTTAAGGACTTGGACTGGATTCTCCACCACGTATCGAAATATCCGGTTGTCGGAGTAGCCGAACTGGCTCCAGGTCACGTGCTTTCTTTCAGGGGTTCTCTGAACGGACTCTTGGATGACTTCGTAGCTTACGGAGTCATAGATTCTCCTGAGCTTGGATCGATCAATATCGACGCAATCTGCCGTAACGAAATAGATCTGGGTCTGGAAGTGCTCGGTATGATTAATACCCAGGGAATCAATGTCGGGGAGATTATCCAGTCAGAAAG
>JAGDBY010000062.1 GCA_017958765.1 Bacteroidales bacterium
ACAACTGAATTACGGAAGAAGCTGCTTGATTCGGGATGCACCCTGGTCAGACATGGTGCCAATCACGATATATGGTATAGTCCAATCACACAAAGACGTTTTCCGATACCACGCCATACCGCAAAAGAAGTGGCTTCGGGAACATTAAAAGATATTGCGAAAAAATCAGGTGTTGCATTGTAATACAAAGAATATGAATTCCCTGGACTACTCTGACCAGTTTGGCCTGAGAATGCTCACCTTTTTGAAAATGCAACCCTCTGATCACTCCGGAAGAGATTGAGAAGGACTCGTTGTCTTGAACGAAATTAACGGGACCGATATTGGCTTCAAAATCTCTCAGAGAGAAAGATTCAAAGAAATAACCTCTGCTGTCCTGAAAAACTTTCGGCTGGATTACGACCGGGCCGTTCTCCATTTTGTACCAAGGTCTCAAAACACCGTGGTCGAATACGTTGCACTCAATATAAGTCATCTCAGAGTTCTTCTTTATGGATTCTTCTTATGCATCTCTTCAGAGAATCTTTCCAGTGAGGAATCTCTATGCCGAAATGCGATTTGAATTTGTATTTGTTCAGATATGAGTAGGCAGGCCTCTTCGCTTTCTGAGGATATTCTTTGGAAGTAATCCCCTTAACCTTGCACTTAGACTTGCTGTACACCATAGTCCAGGCGGCCAGAGTCTGCCAGCTGCAAGGGTACAGGTTGCTGTAGTGGAACACTTCAGAGTACATATTCCTCACTTTAGGCATTATTTTGAGAATGGCGCTTGCCAGGTCCTCGGCGTAGGTCGGCGAACCGATCTGGTCGGTGACCACGGATATTTCCTGTTTCTCTTTGCCCAGCCTATACATTGTCTTGACGAAGTTATTCCCGTAAGGAGAATAGAGCCAGGATGTCCTGATGATGATGCCCCTTACGCCGAGTTTGTAGAGAATGATCTCCGATTTAAGCTTGCTCTTGCCGTAAACGTTCAGAGGGCGTGGAATGTCATTCTCCCGGTAACCGCCGCGGCGCATCTTGCCGTCGAAAACATAGTCGGTGGAGATGTGAATCAGGGCTGCATCTACTTCCAGAGCGGCTTTTCCGAGGTTCATCACGCCGTCGCAGTTGATCTTCATGCACTGGCGCTCGTTCCTCTCAGCCTCCTCGACATTTGTGTAGGCGGCGCAGTTGATAATCGTGCCGATATTGTGCTCTTTCAGGAAAGCAAGGACGCTGTCGTAATTGCAGATGTCAAGTTTGTAAATGCCGTCACCCTCGACCAGGTCGGTAAAAATAAAGGTTCTTCTGCGCGCAGTAAGATTGCGGAATTCTGAGCCTAACTGTCCTCTTGCACCGGTTACGAGGGTTTTCTTCATTTTTCGGGTTTTAGGCAAAGATAAGATAAAATAAGTTATATTTGCATAAATAAGTGACAGGTATGGATTACAACACCCAGAGAGAGAAATTGATTATGCCTGAATATGGACGCCATATTCAGAAGATGGTAGAGCAGATAAAGCAAGTTAAGGACAAAGAGAAACGCAACGAGCAGATCCGTGCCGTGGTTCAGGTGATGAGCACTCTCAACCCTCACCTTAAAGATTATCCCGACATCAAGCATAAACTTTGGGATCACGTTTTTGCCATAGCTGATTACGATATCGACATTGATTCTCCGTATCCTATGCCTGCAAAGGAGGATATCAGCAGCAAGCCGGAGATGATAGAGGTGAACAAAACTCCGATCAAAGCCACCTGCTACGGCCGTAACATTGAGAGTATGATCGATCTGATTGCCTCGAGAGAAGACGGAGAGGAGAAGAACGAGCTTATCAAGATGCTCGCCCTCTATATGCGCCAGCAATATCTTATCTGGAACAAGGACAACGTCTCCGACAAGACCATTTTCAACGATATGGAGATGCTTTCAGGCGGTAAATTGAAAGTTCCGGAGGGCATTGAACTGGGCTCGATCTCAGGTGATTTCAGCAGACCGGGGATGCAGTCCAGACCTCAGAATCGTCGCAAGAACAAAAACAGACAGAGAAAATAATGGCCTCAAAGACGGGAAAGCGTAAGGCAAAAAAAGTTAATCGCTTGACGGACGAGCAGAAGCGCATAATCCGGGTAGTTACCGGAGTTGTGTTCCTTGCTGTATGTCTGTTTACCCTCGCTTCACTTATCTCATATGCGTTCAGCTGGAAAGTGGACCAGAGTATTATGCACGACCCGGATGCGTGGAGCACCGGCGTAGGAGTGCAGAATATCTGCGGCAAAGTGGGTTACCTGTGGGCTAATTTTTTGATCGCCAAACTGTTCGGGCTCGGAGCGTTCTTCGTCCCTTTCTTCATAGGAGCTATATCCATCTACTGCTTCAAGATTAAGGAGGTCCGTCTGCTGAGAGTGTTCCTTCTCTCACTTTTCGGATGTCTGATATTCTCCCTGCTGTTTGCCTACCTTACAGGTTTCTTCCCTAAAGTGTTCCTGCAGTGGTTCTCCAACAGCGCCGGAGGCTCTTACGGCCACTTCACGGTGAACTGGCTGGAGAATATGCTGGGCGGCCTCGGTACGGGAGCGGTCATCATAGTGCTGCTGTTTATCTGGCTCACATTCTGCACCAAGAAAGTTGCAATATGGTGTGACGAGGTTATTTTCAAAGCTTTCCATTCTCCTAAGAAAGAGAAGAAGGTGATTGAAGAGATTGAGGAAGATGAAGAAGAAGAGGATCTAGGGGAAGAGGATCTTGAAGAGGAAGAGGATCAAGACGAGATTTTCTCGATGCCTGCCGCCGCGGCTGATGCAGACGATCTGCTGGAGTTGGATACGGCGGAGGAGAATCCGGGTGATAATGTCACCCTTACGATTGAGAATGACGAAAACGATTACCTGGCAAATCTGACCGAAGATGAGAAGGCTCATATCTTCGACCCGAGGCTGGATCTGTCAAACTATAAATTCCCGAGCACGGACCTTCTTGAAGACTATCGCAATCTGTGGCATGAGGCTACAAACGAGGAGCTTGAATCCAACAAGACCACCATCGTAAACGCCCTTGCCAACTTCAAGATCAAGGTCGACCGTATCGTGGCTAAAAGCGGCCCTACCGTAACTCTGTATACGATACATCTCAGCGAGGGAGGTACCCGTATCGCCCAGGTGAAGAGACTTGAAGAGTATATAGCTATGTATCTGGGTACCACAGGTGTACGTGTGTTCGTCCT
>JAGDBY010000063.1 GCA_017958765.1 Bacteroidales bacterium
CGCATCTTCTCCAGCATCTCATTGCTTCCGCTCTGAACCGGGAGATGGATGTGGTTGCAGATGTTGTCGTATTTGGCGATCGTATAGAGAAGCTTGTCGCTTATATCTTTCGGGTGAGAGGTAGAGAATCTGATTCTAACTTTCTCATCGAGCAGGGCCACTTTCTCCAGCAGGTCGGCGAAGTCCACGTCGCTTTCGGCGTCTTTCCAGTGGTAGGAGTCCACATTCTGACCCAGCAGGGTTATCTCTTTATACCCCGCCTCTATCACTTCGCAAGCCTCTCTTACAATACTGTGAGGGTCTCTGCTTCGCTCAGCGCCCCTTGTGTAAGGCACTACACATTAAGAACATACGTTGTTGCATCCTCTCATAATCGATATGAAGGCCGACACTCCGTTCCTGTCCATTCTCACCGGAGAGATATCTCCGTAGGTCTCTTCGTGAGACAGAGCGGTGTTGATCTGTTTGGAATCAACCTTAACGGCTTCGATCAGCCTCGGCAGATCCCTGTAGGCATCGGGGCCGGCGACTATATTCACCACGGCATTGTCAAGAAGGGTCTCCTTGAGCCTCTCGGCCATACATCCGAGCACTCCCACGATAAGTTCAGGCCTCTTTTTCTTCTCAAGACGGAAAACATCGAGTCTTCCAAGGATTCTCTGCTCGGCATTGTCCCTGATCGCGCAGGTGTTGATCAGCACCAGATCCGCCTCCTCTATCGATGAACAAAGTTCATAGTTTTCTTTCCTGAGAATTGCCAAAACCACCTCGCTGTCACTCACATTCATCTGGCAGCCGTAGGTCTCAATGAATACTTTGGAATGCTTTTTGATTTCAGTCATTATCGTAAATGCAATCTGTTCTACTGCACAAAGATAGAATTTTTATATCTTTGTATAGATTCTGATTCTGAGAATATGAAACGTTATTTTATATTATTTTCGATAGCGGCTCTGCTCCTTTGCAGCTGCGCTACCTATACTGCCCCAACAGTATCCGACATTAAGATAGACAATATAGATAACGTCTCTTACAGCGGAGAGACTATTTTTGGAGACGTTACGGTTTCTTGCAACATTATCAACCCTAATCACGCAGAGCTTCAGATAGTTTAAGGCGAGGCAGTCATCTACAGAAAGGGAAGAAGGTTTGCTTATGCCAGCTCTTTCACTCCGGTAGTCGTTCCTTCCCTCTATCAGGGGAGAATCCAGGCCACCGTTACCACTTATGTGGAGAATCCTCTCACCCTGCTCGCTCTCGGATTTCCTAATCTCGGCACCCTGAATACATCCGACTTCACCGTGGACTACGACGTCAACCTGAAGAGCGGCAATTTCACAAGAAAGATGTCTGACAGACAGGTGCCGCTGTCAACATTCATCAAGTACATAGATTTGATCAGATAATGAAAAGAGCATTAATGATATTGCTGACCGTCTGTGCATTCACTGCAGTGTACGGCCAGAATTATATATACAGAGGCAGTCAGAATGCCGAGCAGAACCCTCCTGCAGCCGACACTTCAACCGTGATTCCGAAGGCTCCGAGCCTGGATTCCGCTCTTCTCGGGCAGAATATCATCTCGATTCTCGAGAAGGACAGCTACGGAGAAGGCGAAGTCAACATTTTCCAGTCCGGCGCGATAGCCTCCGGTATGAACAGGTACCTCCAGTACAACAAGACTAAAAAGATATCAGGATACAGAGTGAGGATATTCTTCGACAATAAACGGACCGCCAGGACGCAGTCTGAAGAGTGCGCGAGGTCATTCTCAGCGGAATACCCCGACATCGGAGTGTACCGTCAGTATGAGAATCCGTACTTCAAAGTGACGGTGGGCGACTTCCGCACTAAGAGCGACGCGATGAAGTTCATGAACTCGATAAAGAATAAGTATCCGGGCGTATTCCTGGTGAGAGAAACCATTAATTATCCATTGTAATCTATGCTTAAGCAGACCTTACAGCAAAAGCAGGTTCAGAAACTCTCTCCTCTGCAGATCCAGACTATCAAGCTCATCGAGCTTCCTACTCTGGAGCTTCAACAGAAGATTCAGAAGGAGATAGAGGAGAATCCTGTTTTGGATGAGGTCGTGGAGGATAATTCGGACGAGGAGGGAACTCCTACCAACGTTTCTCTGAGTGAATACGGGACGGACGACCCTACCCCGTCGTACAAACTCTACATAAACAATCAGGGCAAGGATCTCAAACCTCAATACAATACATTCTCCGTTAAGGAGAGTTTC
>JAGDBY010000064.1 GCA_017958765.1 Bacteroidales bacterium
GGTGAATACCTCTCTTCCAATATTATAGCCTATGCTATGAACCTGAAAGGGATCAAGACCCAGTGGATGGACGCCCGGCAGATGGTGATCACCAACAATGACAACCTGAAGGCCGCTCCGCTGATGGAAGAGATTGTAAAGAATGCCAAAGGGATTGTAAACAAGGCATACAAGAATATGGATGCCGTTATCACCCAGGGCTTTATAGGGGCAACCCTGACAGGGGAGCCTACCCTTCTGGGAAGAGGCGGCAGTGATTATTCTGCATCCCTGATAGGTATGGCTGTAGATTCAGACAGGATCGAGATCTGGACCGACGTTGACGGAGTCCGCACTGCAGACCCGAGGATTGTAAACAATACCCAGGGCATTAAGAAGCTTTCTTACGAAGAGGCTGCCGAGCTGGCCCGCCTCGGTGCAAAAGTGCTTCACCCGCTTACTCTTGAACCTGCTCAGATGAAGAATATCCCCGTGTACGTTCTCAACTCTATGAACGCTCACGGCGAAGGGACCGCGATTTTGAACCGCTCCTGCATTTTTGACGGCATCAAGTCCATCTCCTACAAGGAGAATATCAGGGTTATCACCGTTTATTCTCTGAGAATGTCGGACGCTTCGGGCTTCATGCACCAGGTTTTTGAAATCTTCAGCAAGCACAATGTGTCAGTCGACCTTCTGAGCTCTTCCGAGGCAAGTATCACCGCCACCGTGGAGGCTTCTCAGGATGTGGAGGGAGCGATGGCCGACCTTCAGAAGATCGGCACCACCACAATCGACAGGGACAAAGCGCAGATATCTATCATCGGAAAGAATATAATCGGTCTGAGAGGCCTGCTCTCCGAGACATTCAACGCTATGATTGACAGCAAGATATATATGATCTCCCAGGGATCCACCTTCCTGAACCTCAGCTTTGTGGTGGACCGTCCGGAGATGGCTGAAATTCTGCGCAATCTTCACAGGACTTTTTTTGAAAAGGAGAACAACTATGAAAATCTTAATTAGCGGATACGGCAAAATGGGCAGAATGATTGAGCAGATCATTCTCTCCAAGGGACTTGACTACGCAGGATGGAGTGAGGATATCACCGCCACCCCTAAGGAGGTAGCATCCGAGTGTGTATGCATCGACTTCACCTGTCCCGACGCTTTTCGCAGCAACTATAAGTTTATCGCGGAGAATTTCGGGGCTGCAGTAATAGGCACAACCGGCTGGAACGACATTCACGATGAGGTTGTGGGCTATTTCGCAAAGTGCAACACACCTATGATATATGCATCCAACTTCTCCATCGGAGTGAACGCTATGTTTGCCGCAGCGGACTACCTGACAAAACTGATCGCCAAAATGGGCGGTTATTCTGCTACGATAGACGAGACTCACCATATTCACAAACTCGACGCCCCGAGCGGGACTGCAAAGAGCCTGGGAGCCATCGTGGACGCAAATATGGGCGTTGCCACACCTATCGAATCACACCGTATCGGGGAAGTGCCCGGCATCCACACCCTTACACTTGAGAGCGGCGCTGACAAAATCGTCCTCACCCACGAAGCGTTCAGCCGCGAAGGATTCGCCCAGGGCGCGGTCGACGCTGCAGTGAGAATTCAGAAACTTAACGGTATATACGATTATAAAGACATCATTTTTAACTAAATCGCCATGGCTAATTTAAATCTTTTCGGCTGCGGAACCGCCCTGATTACCCCTTTCACCAAGAGCGGTGAGGTGGACTACCCCGCATTGGAGTCACTGGTAAAGACTCAGATTTCCGCTGGAATCAACTTTTTGGTTCCGCTTGGCACTACTGCCGAAACACCTTGCCTCACAAACGAGGAAAAATTGAAGATTTTTGAAATTTGCAAAAAGAATTCAGACGGTCATCCTTTGGTTGTCGGAGTCGGAACGAACTCCTTCGAACACACAAAAGCCAATATTGATCTTCTGGCCCCGTTAAAACCTGATGCCTTCCTTGTCGTTACCCCTTATTATAATAAACCGACTCAAACCGGTCTGAAAGCATATTACACTGCCCTTGCAGACTATGCTCCGGCTCCGATTGTAATCTACAACGTACCGGGCCGCACCGGTGTGAACATCGCAGCGGAGACCACTCTGGCACTCGCAAAACACCCTAACATCGCCGCTATCAAAGAAGCCAGCGGCAATTACGCTCAGATCTCCAAGATTATAGGCGAGGCACCTAAGGACTTTACCGTTCTCAGCGGCAATGACGACGAGACCCTCTCTCTGATGGCTACCGGAGCGAAGGGAGTTATCAGCGTGGTATCTCACCTGGCTCCTAAAGAGATGGCTGAACTTACCTCGGCAATGCTTGCCGGCAGTCTCGACAAGGCCAGAGCCATTCACCACAGACTCTTCCCTCTGTTCAAGGCCTGCTTCGTGGAGAGCAACCCGATTCTTGTTAAAGCCGGTCTGGCAGCAATGGGAGCCATAGAGAATGTGCTCCGCCTGCCTCTCACCCCTTCAAGTGAGTCTACCGA
>JAGDBY010000065.1 GCA_017958765.1 Bacteroidales bacterium
CTACCGGCCTCGAAATACTGAATGTGTACTTCAACGATGGTGGCCATACCAGTATATGGCCTGGTGAGTCGGTGATTAGGGCTGAAGGCAGTACGTTTGAAGACACATATCCCTCACTCGCACAGTTCTATAAGGAGAAATACTATTCTGTCGGTATGGAAGGGGAGGTTCTACTTCAGGCTAACAAATCCATGCGCGCATTGTACTATGGCGACTATGACGGCTCCGATGGCGATGATGACGATGATGACGAAATCCCTGTTGTCACCTACCATAAGAAAGGCAACACCGCCATCTGCCACTTCGACTCGTTCAACCGCATCAACCGAGAAGCCTGGAACAAGTTCTACGCCGGCACAGGACCGCTGCCCACTTTAGAGAATACCGAGAACGACGATCTGGTTGTCTTCCTCGATGCGCTGAAGAAGGCCGACGAAGATCCCGAGGTGAAGAACCTTGTCATCGACCTGACGCTGAACGGTGGCGGTTCGCTCGACGTGGTCGTAGCGATGACATCGCTTATCTATGGTGAGAGCTTATGCCGCTGCTTTAACGTGCTGACGGGACGGCAAACAACATGGTACTACGACGTGGACCGCAACTTTGACGGAAAGTTCGACGCCCTCGACAACGATGTACACTACAACCTGAACTTCTGCATCCTGCCCAGCCGTATATCTTTCTCATGCGGCAACTTGTTCCCTTCACTCTGTCAGGATGCAGGGCTGCTCATCGCTGGTGAAAAGAGTGGCGGCGGCAGTTGCGCAGTATGCGTTTATCGTACAGCAGAAGGGTTAAAGTATAACATATCCTCTGCCCGTGCACGCCTCATCAACAAGCAGGGACAGAATATCGACGGTGGTGTCATACCGCAGGTTGCCATCGCCCTCGGGTCCGACATTACCTGGGAGACATTCACCGTCGCAAACTTTACCCCCTTCTACAATCTCGACAATCTGGGAAGTATTATCGGTATGTAGACTCAGCCTTCACGGTCGAAGTCGAAGTAGTCGGCTTCCTCTTTCAGGCAATTGCAGCCCGCCATGTTCTGAAGAGATATCCTATTCATAAAACGTCGACGAGATCTGCTCTCTTTTTCAAACATCGTCCTGGTCCCCTCTACAGTCTCGTCGAAAGCCAGCGTGTTGCGTATGCCCATACTGCCTGCTACAGCTTCCACATCCTGATTGGCGCCAATGTAGGTGAATGTCCACCCAGTCTGTCGCAGCTCCTCAACGAGCGATTTGATTTGAGGGCCCGTCCAATGCTTAGATGCATTCTCGTAACCATCGGTAATGACGGTTACCAGCACTCTGTCTTCATCGGTGATTTTTCTCTTCAACTCAGAGATCATCTCGCCCATGGCATCGTAGAGCGCCGTGCAGCCACAGGCCACATAATCCTCTCTGGTGATATCTTTCACTGCATCGATAGGAGTGGCGGAATACTTCACCTTCAGATAATCTCTACCTGAGTTGAAGGATGCGAGTGTCAGGCTTTGCTTCAGTTCCGGGTGATCCTTCTGACCCATGCGGATGGTCTGAATGGTTTCGTTGGTACCACTGAGTGCCTGGTTGTAGATACTTTCCATTGAGCCTGAGGCATCAAGGATAACGAGATTGATAATACGTTTAATTTCCATATCTTTACTTTTTTAAATGTTAGACGGCGCAAAGATACGGCAATTATCAATCGCAAACAAGAAAAAAGGAATTGCAAGGCTTGCAAAAAGGGAGCCATGCTATTCAGCATTGAAGAAGGTCTTCACTCATAATCGTCCTCAAATGCTAATAAATCGCGATCTAATGAAATCTTGTAGGGTTCACCTGGCTTGCCTGCAATGATATAATTCTTAGCTAAATGCTCATCAAAACTACTTTCGAAGGCTTTGCGGATTTTGGTGATGACTGTGTTCAGGTAATTGCCATAAGCCTCCAGTCTTTTGACGCTTTCAATCATCCGGGGTGGTATCTCGTCCTTCCCGCTTGCCTGTCTGTAGTAGTTTAATAACTCTGAATGATGCTCTTCCAGTCGCTTCAGGATAATACCCTCTGGATGATTCAGGAACAGCATATATACGGCTTTGTAAAGTGGGGTTAAATCGATTTCAATGTTATTGTAATCGGGCAGGAAAATACTAAGGTTATCTGTGATATACAGGCGTGATAGTAGTTCCATCTTCTCAATAGCCTCATGGATGGCGGCAGGTGCTACACCGATAAGGCGGAGTTTCTTGACAATCTCTTCTAACTCCCTTAAAATATCCTCAGGGCTCTCTTCACGCGTTAACTCTATTCTTCTTGTAGGCCTTCTACTTTCGGATATTACTATATTATTTACCTCTTGTTTTTCGGCGCTTCTCCCCAGTTTATGGAATCCGTTTTTTAATTTGTCCCATGTGGAGATAGGGGTGGAGATAGGGGAGTATTCTGCCTGAGGCTTAGGGGACATTTTACAAGCCTTTACGGAAGAACATTCTTCATTAACTATGCATAAATTGATTTGTGGGGACAGATCTTCCTCAATGTCTGATATGATATCTGAAAGTCTGAGGCTAACAGCCTTGTTCTCGTCTCTACCAAGATAAATCGTCATGCCCTGGAATACCCATTCGTCACC
>JAGDBY010000066.1 GCA_017958765.1 Bacteroidales bacterium
AGCGGCAACCCTCTCACAGGTGAGAATGTAGGCCCTGACGGATTCCTGGGATTCTTTGACAATCAGGTCACCCTGCTTTCAGAAGGAGACTACTGCGAGATGTTCGGCTGGGTTAAGCCGTTCAGACTGAAGAAATTCAGTTTCTCACGCACTTACTGGTCAAGATTCTGCAAGAATAAAAAATATAATCTGGATACCAATACGAACGGCGGCGTAAGAGCATTCTTCGTCAGCGACGTATACGGCAAGGTTCTCCCTATGGACATCTATCCTGTATACCTTTTCAAAGCCTACCTTGCAAAGGACATAGACAAGATGGAGCAGCTCGGTATCTATGAAGTTGTAGAAGAGGACGTCGCTCTTTGCGAATATGTATGTCCAAGTAAAATCGACATTCAGAAAATCATCGGCGACGGCATCAATCTTATGTTAAAAGAAATGGCTTAAAGATATGAACGGACTTAGAAAAACTGTAGACAAAATCAAGCCGACCTTTGAGAAAGGCGGTAAGCTAAGCGCTCTCGGTTCTACCTTTGAGGCATTTGAGAGTTTCCTATTCGTTCCGAAGAGCACTACCGTCCGCGGCAGTCACGTCAGAGACAGCGTGGATCTGAAGAGGGTTATCATAATTGCTATGTTCGCCCTTATCCCTTCCATCCTTTTCGGAATGTACAACATCGGTTATCAGCACAACCTCGCTGTAGGAGGCGATATGGGATTCTGGGCTATCGTTTGGTACGGTTTCCTTAAGATTCTCCCTCTGTACCTTGTTACATACATCGTAGGTCTTGCTATAGAATTCGGCTCGGCTCAGATTCAGGGTCACGAAGTAAACGAGGGTTTCCTCTTTACCGGCTTGATCATTCCTCTGATCGTTCCTGTTACCGTTCCTCTGTGGATGCTCGCTTTGGCAGTTGCATTCGCCGTTATCATCGGCAAAGAGGTATTCAGCGGCACCGGTATGAATATCTGGAACCCTGCTTTGATCGCCAGAGCGTTCCTATTCTTCTCTTATCCTAACCAACTGTCAGGTGACGACGTATGGGTATCTCTCCGCAAAGCCGACGTTGCAGTCGACGGTTTCTCTGGAGCGACTCCTCTGTCACAGATCAGCGGCGGTCTCGAGAATGTACAGTATTCTATTTCAGATATGTTCTTCGGATTCATTCCGGGTTCAGTAGGTGAAACATCGAAGCTTTGCATTCTGATCGGCGCCTGCATCCTCATCTACTTCGGCGTGGCAAGTTGGAAGATTATGTTCTCAAGCGTCATCGGAGGTTTGGCAGTAGGTGCCCTGGCAACCGCTCTCGGAGCTACCGATGTTCCTGCTTACTATCATCTGCTGATGGGCGGATTCCTGTTCGGATCAGTATTTATGGCTACCGACCCTGTTACTGCAGCTCAGACCGAGTGCGGCAAATGGATCTACGGCTTCCTTATCGGAGCCATCGCGGTTGTCATAAGACTTTTCAATCCTGGTTATCCGGAGGGAATGATGCTGGCCATCCTGCTTATGAATACATTCGCACCTCTTATCGACCACTGCGTGGTTAACAGAAATATCAGCAAGAGACTCGCAAGAGCAAAAACCGTTTAAGCTATGAATACAAACAGTAACGTTTATACAATTCTGTACACTACTTTAATAGTAGTTGTGGTTGCAGCTGTTTTGGCTTTTGCGGCTATGACTCTCAAACCGAAACAAGATGCAAACATCAAGGCTGAAACAATCAGCCAGATGCTGACTGCAGCAGGCTTCTCGACAAAAGAAGACCTTGCTAAACTAAGCAACGAGAAGATTCTCGAGAAATATGCCGAGGTTATCAATACAGCATTTTTGATCGACGCTGAAGGCAGAAAGATTGCAGATCTCGACACCGAGCTGGGCTCTATCGAGTTGGCTGACAATCTTAAACTTCAGAACAGCAACATCAAAAACGGCAAGGATGTCGAGCTTCCTGTCTATGTCTTTGACAAAGACGGGGAAGACTTATATGTAGTTCCTGTATACGGCGCAGGTCTCTGGGGCCCAGTTTGGGGTTACATTGCTTTCGATGAGCACTGTGACGAGATCGTAGGCGCTTATTTCGACCACGAAAGCGAGACACCTGGTCTCGGCGCCAAGATTAAAGACGAGTCTTGGTTCCGCGATCAGTTCAAAGGCGAACTGATCAATATGGACGATCCTGACAATGCTTTCGACATTGTCAAGGGCGGATCTCCTGCAGGCGTTAAAGAAGACAGCAAGGTTGACGCTATTACCGGCGCAACTATGACTTGCAAAGGTCTTGACGCCGCAATAGACACTTGGCTGAAAGCTTATATGCCGTTCTTCAAAATCAAAGTTGCAGCTGCAGCTGAAGATGACTGCGACGAAGACTGCGAGGAAGAAGGGCACGAACACCACCATCACAATCATGATCCTGAGGAGGCATAATTATGAATGAGAATCTTAAAAATACACTTCTAAATCCTATTTTCAAGGGCAACCCTATTACGGTCCTTGTATTGGGTATCTGTTCTGCACTTGCAGTAACGGTTCAACTGAAAGGTGCTCTGGTTATGGCTCTGTCGGTAATTGTTGTAACAGGTCTGTCAAGCCTTGTAATTTCTCTTCTCAGAAATTCAATCCCTAACAGAGTACGTATCATTGTTCAACTGGTAGTGGTCGCCATGATGGTAATCCTGGTTGATCAGTTCCTCAGAGCATACGCATATGCTATAGACAAGCAGCTGAGCGTTTACATCGGCC
>JAGDBY010000011.1 GCA_017958765.1 Bacteroidales bacterium
AATCCATATCGATCTTGTTCAGAACAGGGATAATCTCCAGGTTATGTTCTATGGAGAGAAACAGGTTTGATATTGTCTGGGCCTGAATACCCTGGGTGGCATCCACCACAAGCAGGGCTCCTTCGCACGAAGCTATCGCACGGGACACTTCATAAGAAAAATCTACGTGGCCCGGAGTGTCGATAAGGTTCAGAATGTACTTCTGCCCGTCCTGCTCATACTCCATCTGGATGGCGTGGCTCTTGATGGTAATCCCCTTCTCCTTCTCCAAATCCATAGAGTCGAGTACCTGATTCTCCATCTGACGGACGTCCAGAGTATCGGTATATTCCAGCAGTCTGTCGGCCAATGTACTCTTACCGTGGTCAATGTGAGCGATGATGCAAAAGTTTCTGATATTATTCATAAAATCCTTATTGACACACAAAGATAATTGTTAAATTTGTAACTATAATACAAGCGTTATGAATAACATCAGCACCATGAATCTTGCAGCGGACAATATCCGCATTCTCATAGCCGCTATGGTCGAAAAAGCTAAGTCCGGACACCCGGGAGGCGCTATGGGAGGAGCTGATTTCATCAACGTTCTGTTTTCTGAATTCCTGATCTACGATCCTGACAATCCTTACTGGGAGAGCCGCGACAGATTCTTTCTCGATCCGGGACATATGTCTCCGATGCTCTACTCTGTACTGGCACTCTGCGGCAAGTACACCATTGACGACCTGAAGAGTTTCCGGCAGTGGGGCAGCTGCACTCCCGGTCACCCGGAATTATGTGTAGAAAGAGGCATAGAGAATACTTCCGGCCCGCTCGGACAGGGGCACTGCTATGCCGTCGGAGCAGCCATCGCGGCCAAGTTTCTGAAAGCCCGTTTCGGAGATTTGATGAATCAGACCATCTATGCCTATATCTCGGACGGCGGCATACAGGAAGAGATCTCTCAGGGAGCAGGCAGACTGGCGGGACACCTGGGTCTCGACAATCTCGTTATGTTCTATGACGCCAACAAAATCCAGCTCTCCACCGAAGTGGCCGACGTCACAAGCGAAGATGTCGCTGCGAAATACAAAGCCTGGGGCTGGGAGGTTATGGAGATTGACGGCAACGACGTCGCTCAGATCAGAGAATCTCTCACGAAGGCCAAAGAGGTCAAAGAGAAGCCGGTTCTGATCATAGGAAACACCCTGATGGGCAAAGGCGCCCGCAAAGCGGACGGCACCTCCTACGAGAACAGCTGCGGCACTCACGGAGCCCCTCTCGGAGGCGACGCCTATATCAATACTGTGAAACATCTCGGGGGAGACCCTGACAATCCTTTCGTAATCTACCCTCAGGTTCAGGCCATCTACGACAGCAGACAGCAGTACCTCAGAGAATATGTAGCTTCACGTTATGCTGAAAAACGTGCCTGGGCTGCAGAGAATCCGGCTCTCGCAAAGAAAATGGAGTCTTGGTTCAGAGGCGACATCCCTGACATCGACTGGGGAGCCATCGTTCAAAAGAGAGACGTCCCAACCAGAAATGCCTCATCCGCCGTTTTGAGTCAATGTTCCGTGGATGTGGAGAATATGATTGTCTCATCCGCCGACCTGTGTAATTCCGACAAGTCCGACGGCTTCCTGAAGAATTCTCACATATTCACCAAAGGCGACTTCACCGGAGGATTCCTTCAGGCAGGCGTAAGTGAGCTTACAATGGCCTGCTGCGCTATAGGAATGGCCCTTCACGGCGGTGTGATAGCCGGATGCGCCACTTTCTTCGTATTCTCAGACTATATGAAGCCGGCCTTGAGAATGGCCGCTTTGATGGAAACTCCTGTCAAATTCTTCTGGTCTCACGACTCCTTCAGAGTCGGAGAGGACGGTCCTACCCACCAGCCGGTCGAGCAGGAGGCTCAGATCAGACTGCTGGAGAAGATGAAAAACCATCACGGGAAGAATTCTATGCTGGTGATGCGCCCTGCGGATACAGAAGAGACTACCGAGTGTTGGAAGCTGGCTATGGAGAACAACACCTCTCCTTCAGCCCTGATATTCTCCCGTCAGAATGTTCAGTCTCTGCCTGAAGACACCCCTTACTGCGAGGCCGACAAAGGTGCATATATCGTCACCGAGGATGACGGCTACGATGTTATCCTTGTGGCATCCGGCTCAGAGGTAGCCACGCTGGTTGCCGCAGCCGATCTACTGAGAAAAGACGGCGTAAAAGTGAGAGTTGTCTCAGCCCCTTCCGAGGGTCTTTTCCGCAGTCAAAGCGCAGAGTACCAAGAGTCTATTCTCCCTTCCGGAGCCAAGATATTCGGCCTGACGGCCGGCCTGCCTGTGACCGTCGAAGGTCTCGTGGGCAGAAATGGTAAAGTGTTCGGTCTCAACAGCTTCGGATACTCCGCCCCGTTCAAAGTACTGGAAGAAAAACTTGGTTTTACTGCTGAAAACATCTATCTTGAACTGAAAAAGTATCTTTTCTAAGGACAGGTGGAACACAAACGTATACTTGAGCTATACAAGGCCGGAGATCACAATCAGGCCTTTAATCTGCTTGTCCGCCAGTCAAGCCAGCCTCTGTACTGGCACATCCGCAGGATCGTGCTCGATCACGACGATGCCAACGACCTTCTGCAAAACACCTACATAAAAGCCTGGGGCGCCCTGGACACCTTCCGTGAGGACTCCAAGCTGTACACCTGGCTGTTCAGAATAGCAACCAACGAAGTTCTGAACTTTTTGAGAAAGAAACGGATCATCAATTTCCTCTCTTTCGGCGACGACTCTCAGAACTTTGAGAACAAACTTGCGTCCGACCCGTCATTCTCCGGAGACAAAGCCGACATAGCTCTGCATAAAGCCATATCCCTGCTCCCGGCAAGGCAGAAGGTGATATTCTGCATGCGGTACTTTGACGAGAAGAGATATGACGAGATTTCTGATATTCTGGAGATTACGGAGGGAGCGGCCAAAGCTTCCTATCACCACGCCCGCAACAAAATAACTTCATATTTAAAAGAAGAATTGGACCTCGGAGATTAAACTTTTAACCCTTTATATTGTCTAAAGAACGTATGGTAGAAAACACTCATAATTACAAGCAAAACCGCTTTTCCGTACCCGAGGGATATTTCGACAACCTCGAGCAGAATCTGCGTGATGCTGTGTTGGGCCGGGAGAATAAAGAACCTGCAGCCGTGCGGATTCTCAAGCCTGCTCTCTCCCTGACATTCACCTTCGCATTGATTATCTTTATGGGATACGGGGTTTTCAAGATTACTGACAGATTCAACCATACCTCTGATCAAAACGAGATCAGTGTATTCTCTCAGGAGCTGGACTTTATGCGTCCTTCTCAGATAGAGTTCATAGACATCGACGAGTTGGATGCCTACAGCATTGAGAACAACGCCGACGAAGTATATGAATTCCTCACTCAGGATGGGTACATCCCGTTCGCCCTTTATAATTCCATCACATCTATAGAGAAATAGAATGAAAAGAATATTATCTACATTAATCTTACTGGCCGTGGTCTGCTTCATCTCTTTGGCGCAGAACAGGCCTGACAATCAGCAGAGAAAGCCTTATTTTGAGAGGATTCAGGCTGAAAAGATCGCCTTTTTCACCTCTCACCTGAATCTTACCGTGGAAGAGGCTCAGAAGTTCTGGCCTGTATATAACGATTATACCAAGGAGCTGGAGACAGTCCACCGTCAGGCAGCTACAGCATTGAATTCTTTCAAGAAGAAAGACTTGAAAGAGGCAGATTACGACAAGGCCCTCAATGAATACGGCAAGGCTCTCAGCAAAGAGGGTGAGCTGGCCATCAAATACGGTAAAGAGTTTAAGAAGATTCTTTCTACGGAAAAAGCAGCGAAGGTCCTCAATATCGAGAATGAGTTCAGAATGTACCTTCTCAATAAACTTCGTGGAGAAGCTAAACAGCACTAATATATTCAGCTACTTGTTTTTTGTGCTTGTCGCCGCCCAGGGTTAGTGTTAGGGTGGCGACTTTTTTTACTGGCGACTTGCCGACCTCTAACATCTCTCTTATCACAGGCCCTTCTTCAGATGACTTTACACGGCATTCTCTGTGAAGAAAGAACCCCCTCTGCAAAGCATCCACAACGAAGGCTGATGCCGTCTCAGAAGGTAAGATAACGGCTAACCTGCCCCTTTCGCTTAACAGCCTGTAGGAATCTGAGAGCAGATCTTCCAAGGGGAGAGAATCAGTGTGGCGGGCGGCGCTTCTGCGCTCGCGGGCAGATTTGAGGGAATTCTCGAAGAACGGCGGATTTGATACGATAAGGTCAAAAGAGCCTGCCGGCACAACCGACGCATATTCTGCCAGAGAACAATGCTCACTTTTCATCCGGGAAGCCCATGGTGAGGCGGCGAAATTCTCAGAAGCCTCCTCAGCTGAAGGGCCGTCAATGTCTACCCCTACTGTACAGCTCTCTCAAGAAGCTCTCTGAGCCACCATCAGCGCAACTATTCCGG
>JAGDBY010000067.1 GCA_017958765.1 Bacteroidales bacterium
ATTTATCACAATACTGATTATCAGGGGCTTCTGGACACACTTGCCTCTACCAACACCCTTATAAACCTCTCTTCTTTCGACAAGGCCGCCAGAAATATGGGGCTCGATACCTGCATAAAAGCAGGCAGGTACATTCTGGAGGAAGGGATGAACAACAAAGCCATCGTCAGGACATTTGCTAACGGCTGGCAGAAACCTATGAACTTCACTCTGAGAGGCTACATCAGGAGCATGGAGCAGATGGCCGGATACCTGGGCAAGAGGCTCGAGTGCGACTCTGTAACATTCAGCAAAGCCCTTTATAATCTGAGTCTTACCGAAGAATTAGGCTTCGAACCGGAAACATTCTTCGGGATGTTCATTCCAAACACATACGAGGTTTACTGGACCATAACCCCCGAGGAGTTCCTGAGGAGAATGAAGAAGGAATACGACATATTCTGGAACGACTCCCGCAAGGCCAAGGCAGCCGCCTTGAAGATGACTCAGGACCAGGTTGCCACTCTTGCCTCAATCGTGATAGAAGAGACCAAATATGAGCCGGAGATGCCTACAATCGCGGGGGTGTATCTGAACAGGCTCAGAATAGGAATGCCTCTCCAGGCCGATCCTACGGTTATTTTCGCCCTTAATCAGGAAGAGAGAGTCACCAGGCTTCTGAACAAACACCTGAAGATTGACAGCCCTTACAACACCTACACTCACAAAGGGTTGCCTCCTGGACCGATCACCATCGCCCCGCCTGTGGCTATCGACGCGGTTCTCAATCCTGACACACACGGTTACCTCTATTTCTGCGCCAAGGAGACTTTTGACGGACAGCACAATTTCGCAAAAACATACTCGGAGCACCTCAAGAATGCCCGCGCATACCAGAGAGCCTTGACAGCCAGACAGAAAGCCCAGGCTGCAGGTAAACCGTCTTAATTCTTAGTTTTTCTCTTTATCGGGATTTCAAACGAAAGACCGTCGTCTGAAAGATATGTTTCAGGGAATTCCTCTTTTGCCTGACTGAGCAGCACGTTCAGGTCGGGATACCTTGTAGAATAGTGCCCTATCACCAGTTTGCCCACTCCGGCCTCCTTAGCCACCCTGCCGGCCTGACGGGCTGTTGAATGGAAATACTCAGAAGCTTTAGCCTCTTTGTCATCTCCGAAAGTGGCCTCGTGATAGAGAAGGCTGACCCCTTTAATCCACGGAATCAACTCCGGGAAAGGCATCGTATCGCTGCAGTATGCGAAACTGCGGGGACTGAACGGAATATATGTATAGTCCTCTACCTCAAGCACTTCTCCATTCTCCCTTGTAACATTCTCTCCGTTTTTGAGCTGGGCTATTTCTTTGAGTGAAAGAGAGTCCGCCTCGATCTTCCATTTGCGGATGTTTCTGGCAGGTTCTTTCTCACGGAACAGATATCCGTAAGTCTCTATCTTATGTACCAGCGGGAAAGCCTGGATGATGAATGAACGGTGGGAGATAATGGTGGCAGGCTCTTTATTGGTAAGAGGGATAAAGTTTATGTCAAACTTGACTCCTTCTGCGAAATGTTCGTTGAAGAAATCCATGACCACTCTGAATGACTCGGGAGCGGCTATCGCGAGAGGCGCAGTCCTGCCCAGAAGCGCCATTGTGCTCAGCAGACCGAAGATTCCGAACATATGGTCTCCGTGTATGTGGGAGATCAGAATTCCTTCGATTTTGGTAATGGAGATCCCTTTGCGGCACATCTGGATCTGGCACCCTTCTCCGCAGTCAATCAAAAACAAGTGCCCGCGAATAGAAATCACGTGGGCACTTGAATATCGTTTAGGATTTGGTAAGGCCGAAGCCGTTCCCAATGAAGTCAGTTTGAATTCCAATGCTATTTAGCTGTTTCGGTTTTTTCCATCTCGCTCTTAAGCTCAGCAAGTGCTGAAATGTCACCCAAAGTAGTCTTCTCAAGGTTTGATTTCAGTTTCTTAACTGCTTTCTGAGTTGAAACCGCCTCTTTGTTCTGCTCAGCAGCTTCAGCCTTCTTCTCATCCTCGAAAGTACGGGTGTGGCTCAAAGAGATCTTCTTGCTTGCTTTGTTGAACTCAAGTACTTTGAAAGGAAGAACCTCTCCAGCTGCAGCTTTGGTACCGTCAGCCTTTACAAGGTTTCTTGCAGTGGCATAACCCTCGATACCGCCTTCCAGAGCGACGGTAGCGCCTTTCTCAGTAACGTTGGCAACTGTACCGTTGTGAACTGAACCTACGCTGTAGATATTCTCAAACTCTTCCCATGGGCTCTCCTCCAACTGTTTGTGTCCGAGGCTGAGACGGCGGATGTTCTGATCTACGTCAAGAACAACTACGTCAAGCTGGTCACCGATGCTTACCATCTCGCTTGGGTGGTTGATCTTCTTAGTCCAGCTAAGGTCGCTGATGTGTACAAGACCCTCAACGCCTTCGTTAAGTTCTACGAATACACCGAAGTTGGTGATGTTGCGTACGGTTGCAGTATGCTTAGAATTGATTGGATATTTCTCAAGAATGTTCTCCCATGGATCCGGTTTAAGGTGTTTGATACCAAGAGAGATTTTACGCTCTTCGCGGTCAAGGGTCAAAACTACAGCTTCAACCTCATCGCCTACTTTGAAGAAGTCCTGAGCGCTGCGCAGGTGAAGGCTCCAGCTCATTTCTGAAACGTGGATAAGACCTTCTACACCCGGTTGAATCTCAACGAATGCGCCGTAGTCAGCGATAACGACAACTTTACCTTTAACCTTGTCACCGACTTTAAGATTTGGATCCAAAGAGTCCCAAGGATGTGGAGTAAGTTGTTTAAGACCGAGAGCGATACGCTTCTTAACATCGTCAAAGTCAAGAATAACGACTTTGATCTTTTGATCGAGCTGTACGATCTCTTCAGGGCGGTTGATTCTGCCCCAGCTAAGGTCGGTGATGTGGATAAGACCGTCCACACCGCCAAGGTCAACGAATACGCCGTAAGAAGTGATGTTCTTAACGACACCTTCGAGAATCTGACCTTTTTCAAGCTTACCGATAATGTCAGCCTTTTGAGCTTCGATTTCAACTTCGATAAGAGCCTTGTGAGAAACGACTACATTGCGGAACTCGCTGTTGATCTTGACGATCTTGAATTCCATAGTCTTGTTAACGTATACGTCGTAGTCACGGATAGGCTTAACATCTATTTGTGAACCTGGCAAGAATGCTTCGATACCGAATACATCGACGATAAGACCACCTTTTGTGCGGCATTTGATGAAACCGTTTACGATTTCGTCCTTTTCGTATGCCTCATTTACTCTGTCCCAAGAGCGCAGTGAACGTGCGCGTTTGTGAGAAAGAATCAACTGGCCTTTCTTGTCTTCAGCTGTCTCAACATAAACCTCAACCTTGTCACCCACTTTCAAATCAGGGTTGTAACGGAATTCGTTAATGCTGATAACACCTTCGCTCTTGTAACCGATGTTTACGATTACTTCGCGTTTGTTGATTGCTACTACTGTACCTTCAACAACTTCATTCTCATTGATTCTTGAAAGTGTTTGGGCGTAAGCCTCTTCAGTAGCTGCTTTGTCGACACCTGCTTCGGTATCATTCTCAAATGCGTCCCAGTCAAAGTCTGCGTTAGGGTCTTTAGCCTGAGCTTTCTTTGAAGTTTTAGGGGCTGCTTTTTTAGTTTTAGGAGCTTTTTCTGCCTCCGCTTGCGGAGTTTCTACAGATGGTTGTTCAACAGTAGCCTGTTCTACAACAGCTTGCTCTTCTTGCTCAACGGTTGTTTTTTCTTTTGTCATTGTTTTAATTAGTTAATTAACAAGGAGTTAGACATTATGTATTAACCCTTCCTTCCGAAAGGGGTTGCAAAGATAGGTATTTTAAGTTGAAAAACAAACAATTACACCATCCGTTTACGGCGGAAAATAAGGATAACCACCGCAACGATGATGAGCATCAGCGCGCCGACCAAAATAATGTCCTTGAACCCGCCCAGAAGAGGGAGCTGCAGGTTCATTCCGTAGATGCTCGCAATCAATGTAGGAGGCATCAGGAGAACTGACACGAGAGTGAAGATCTTCATGATCTTGTTCTGCTCCACATTGATAAGACCGAGAACTGTATTCTGCAGATAATCAAGTCTTTCGAAACTGAAATTTGTATGATTGATAAGAGACGAGATATCTTTGAGAAGGATGTTGAGCCTAGAGTTGATCTCGTCAGGAGTCTTGTCGCTCTTGAGAATGCTTGAGATCATCCTCTGTTTATCCACAATATTCTCCCTTACCAACATCGTATTCTCCTGAAGTTGGTTGATATCGATCAGGAATTCATTTCCGACATTCTCGCCCAGGCTTATTCTCTTGCTGTACTGCTCTATCTCCTTGGACATCAACTCAATCATATCGGCGTCCAAGTCGACGCGGTTCTCCAGAATGCC
>JAGDBY010000068.1 GCA_017958765.1 Bacteroidales bacterium
TTCAGCAGACGCCTTGGTCTTCTTCTCTCCAAGCTCTATTTTCTCCGCTTTCGTGGCGGCGATTCTGGTGCGCTGTCTCTTCTTGTGAGGGTTCTCGTTGCTCTGAATAGCCTGTTCGTCGAGAATAACGTACACCAGGTCTTCCTTGGATATTGCTTCAGGCTTCTTGATGTTAAGCTCTTTGGCAATTGCAAAAAGTTCATCTTGACTCTTTTTGCTCAATTCAATGATGTCGTACATTTAAAGATTTTACGTTGATAAGCGCCTGACGGAATCTGTCCTGCGCAGAATGGTGCACAAATGTAGGTATTTATTAGGAAATAACCAAAATTAATGCGCCCATCCGCTGCCACCTTGCGAATTATCCCAGTAGCTTGAATTCTTGTTATACTGCAGAAGGTCGGCAAGCGCGGAGGCGTTTGCGGCTATGCGGAAACTCCAGCTTGACCAGGTACCGCTCGGAATCCAGGAGAATGAAATATTAAAGCAGTGCAGGTCGTAGGAGGCCGACAGCTGGGTGGTGGTAAGTTTCTTCCTTGTGATATCGTAGCCCGTATTGAGGGTGATGTTAAGCGCTTTGGTAAGGCGGAGCCTGCCCGAGAGACTGAAGGTCTGGGTGATGGTGTTTATTTTCTTCAGCTCATCGTTCTCTTTCCTGTAACTGCTTGTATATGAGAAGTTATAGTTGAGGTTTATATACCAAGGGACACTCAGGTTGGTGTAGTATAGCCATCCTCCCGGGATATATTCTCCGGTCACAGGGTGGTAGTACACTCTGTAGTAGTCGGATCCTACGGTAGAAGAGAGAACGGCGCCGTTTTCCTTCCTTCCGTCATTGCCTGATACGGCGCCTTTGCCTGACAGAGAATAGGAGAGGGAAGCGCTGGCATTGGTGATGCGTCCCAGCCTGCCGTCTTTGATTACCTGGAGTTTGTTGATCCTGCGCCCCTCACCGTCTATTGCGTAAGGGTCGAGAAGCATACTTCCGTGGATGCTGAGCTTGCCGAATATGGTGGTGTTGGCGGATATATTAATGGTGGAAAGCTTGAGCGAATCGGCCAGGAAGTTGTATGAACCGCTGATTGTAAGCTGGTCTATCAGTTTGACTTTCTGGGTGCCGACTCCGGTTGTATCCCTTATCTTCGCCTCGAGGTTGTTTCCTATTGAGAAACCTACGGATGCAGAACGTCCTTTTGAAGGGGGAGAGTATATCATTCCGCTGTATTTATTGTACTCCTGTGTGATAGTCTCTCCCGCTTTGTTGGTGTAGGTGAGGGTGGTCCATCCGTTGGCAGGGGTACCCATCTCAGGTCTGAAAGAGAAACTGACTGAAGGGGTGATCATATGTCTTATGGCCTGCAGTTTTCTCTTAGGATTGAAGTTGAATGTACCGTAGATACGGGTGGACATCGACAGTCCGGCGGAGAAACTCTGAGTGACTCCGAACGTGCTGAACTGCCCGGTCATCTGAGAGATAACTTTGTCAGCCTCAGGATCATATGAGCGTATATTCTCCCTGAAGAACCAGTTCATACCGTATGAAATGTTAGGAGAGAACTGGAGGTATTTGAACAGGGTGAAAGACGGCAGACCGATGTTGAATGAGTGGGTCATACCGTTGTTGAACTTGTCCAGGAAGCCCTCCTGTCCGAATTCTCTAGCCTTGAACGAAATTCTGTTCTGGAGAGTGGTGCTGTAGCTGAAAGAGATCTTCTCGTAGAACAGCTCTTTTCCCACTCTGTGTTTATTCTTGAACGGATAGAATCTGTTCACTGAGAACGTTATGTTAGGCAGGGTGAATGAGTAGGAACTGTCCCTTGAATTCTGACTGTGCAGCGCGTTTATGGATATGCTTCCGAAAGGGAGTGTCTTTGAGAATGAGATAGATGAAGAGATCTGATTCTGGATAGCGTCATCTATGCTTCTGGAGTTGTAGACGTTGTTGCGCGGGCTTGAGAAGTTTACAGAGGCCCTGAATGTGGTGCCCGGAATGGCTTTGGAATCCATCGCGTGAGACCATCTTACGGAGAAGTTTCTGGACTCCGAATACTCGGAAGTTCCCCTCGCTCCCACGATGTCCACTGAATAGCCCAGGCCGATTGAACCGTCGAAAGAGTATCTCTTCTTATAACGTGTGTTGAGGTCCAGCGCCCAGGAGCCGTATGAATATATGTCTCCGGTAACGGATACGTCAAAGTGGTCACCCAGTACGAAATAGTATCCTAAATCCCTGAGATACAGTCCTCTGGAAGTCTCCTCTCCGTAGGTAGGCATCATGATGCCGCTGGCTCTGGTAGGGAACTCGGGCACGAAGCCGAAAGGAAGGGCTATAGGAAGGGGAACGTCTTCAATGACAAGATATGCAGGGCCGAACACGGTCTTCTTGTTCGGCTGAGTCATAACCTTTGCGGCGGTCATCTGAAGGTAGTAGTGAGGGTGGTCGGCGTCGCAGACCGTGTACTGTCCTCCCACTATGTTGACCGACTGGTCTTCCAGCATCTTAAGATTCTCTCCGCGCAACTCACCCTCTTCTATATGGGTGGTCATATTCTTGATCTTGGCCTTGTGGGAGGTGAAATTGTAGGTAACCTCCTCCATCTTGTAGGTGATCCCTTCGTTGGTCATCTCGGGAGTCCCCTTCAGAGTGCCGTCGAAGTCGCGGGAGCCTCTGGCGAATACGGTGTTGGCATCCACGTCATACTCCATATAATCGGCTTTGAGAGAGATGTCTCCGTACTCTACAAAGACGTCACCGTAGTAGTAGATCATCTTGTGAGGGCCTGAAAGATCCTCGATTACGGAGTCTCTCGCACTGGAGAAAGCAGGTCTTTCGAGAATCGATTTGCCGGTCTCAAGCGGACCCTCCTCTTCGATTGGCAGGGTATTGGTAGTATCGGTACCTTGAACCCAGACGGGAACCTGTACGGAGTCGAGGTCCGGAAGAGCCGTAGGAACTTGCAAAGTGGTATCAATCACGGCGACAGCGGACGTGTCAGGAACAGGCCTGACCGGATTCTGTGCGGCAACTGTACTTGTGAACGCTGTGAGAAGAATTATATATGTAAAAAGCTTACGTATCAGTTTCACAAATTTATTAACTTTGCAAATATACAAATGTAAGAAAAATTGTTAGAACTATGCGTCAAACTATGAGAGCGCCGCTTCTTTATACTGTTCTTACAGCAGTGATTCTCTTGTGTTCTCCTCATCTTTTTGCTCAGCAGCAGGGGGTTACTCTCAAGACCGTCGTTATCGACGCCGGTCACGGTGGAAAGGACCCGGGAGCCGTCTCTCTTGACAACAAGCTGAAGGAGAAAGACGTAGTTCTGGATATTGCCCTTACACTGGGTGATAAAATCAAAAAAGCATATCCGAATATCAACGTAATCTACACCCGTAAGAGTGACGTTTACGTGGAATTGAACGAACGCTCCAACATAGCTAACAAAAATCATGCAGATTTGTTCATTTCCATTCACTGCAATTCGGTTCCGAAGAAGTCCAAGGCCCCGAGCGGATGCGAAACATTCATAATGGGTGCCAACAAGAGCGCCTCTAATATGGAGGTGTGCAAGATAGAAAACTCCGTGGTTCTGCTTGAGGAAGACTACTCTACAAAGTATCAGGGATACGATCCTAACGACCCGGAGTCGGCTATATTCTTCAACCTGATGCAGAATGCGTTTTTTGAGCAGAGTCTGATCTTCGCGGATCTCTGTCAGAAGAATCTCAACAAGAGTCCTATCCCGACCAACAGAGGTATCAAGCAGGGTGGATTGCTGGTGCTGTGGCGTACCACAATGCCTTCAGTTCTGGTGGAGCTCGGATTTATCACAAACAGCAACGACAGAAATGTCCTCGGAAGCAAGACCAGGAGGGGAGATCTGGCAAACTCCCTCTTCACCGCATTCGAGCAGTTCAAGAATCAATATGAAGGCAAGATAGAGATCGACCTCTCGGAGATTACCATAAAAGAAGATTCTGACCCTGAGCAGGAGGAGGAAATCGAAGCCCCTTCAGCTCCGGTCGCCGCTCCGGCAAATGACGCTTATTATGCGGTCCAAATTTTCGCCGTTTCGAAGAATTTAAAGGACGGCGCTTCCGAGTTCAAAGGAGAAAAAACTATTGGAAGATTCCCTTCCGGTTCACTGATAAAATATACCGTCGGACACTACAGTTCTGAGGCTCAGGCAATCAAGCAACTTCCGGCTTTACAGAAGAAATTTAAAGGTGCTTTCGTGGTCAAAATCGAGGGAGGGAAAATCGTAAAAAAATAATTTGATAAA
>JAGDBY010000069.1 GCA_017958765.1 Bacteroidales bacterium
AAGGGCGTTGTAGACAAGAAGGCGGGCAGTATCCTTTTCCGCCATAGTCACCGAGTCCTCGAGGTCCAGCATAATGCTGTCCGGACCGTAGATATGGGCGTCTGCCATCATTCCCGGGTTGTTTCCGGGAACGAACATCATTGTTCTTCTCAGTCTTTCCATACGTCTTTTCCGGTTGCGCGGACGGCTGCCGCAGTTACTCGGGCGCGTATGGTGCAGTCGAGGGCGCCTTTGTCGGTTGCCGTTACTGCCGCGTCTGTAATTCCAAGTCCAGTAAGGGTTTCAGTGATGACCTGCTTGATCTGGCGGCCGAACTGGGCCGAGACCGTGCTGTTCAGGTCAATTGTGAGGCCGTCTCCCGGGGCGATCTGAATGACGATATCACCCGATTCGAGAGTGCCTGCAGTGGCGTTTTTTATTTCCATTTCGAGAAAAAGTGGTTTTCAATTTGGGAGAGCAAATTTACAAAATAATCCATAATATTATTATATTCGCGACGTAATAAATTCGCATGAAAAGGTTAGCATTCATATTGGCGCTCCTCGTCTGTTCAGTCTCCTGTCTTAAGCCTGAATCGGAGCGAGTGCCGGAAATATTGCAGATAACGTCCCGTACTACAGGTAATTTGTCTCCTTTCGGGGCCCAGATATGGATTAGCGTCAAGTGTGACCTCCACTGGAAGGCCGAGTTGGAAGACGATTCCTGGGGCCATATAGAAGTACAGTCCTTGAGTGAAGGAAAGGGCGGAGAATTCGTTGTTATCCTTAAGGACAATCTCGGAGAGGAAGACAGGACTAATACAATTATAGTAAAAGCCGGAAAAGGGGAGACTAAACTGGATATAGTCCAGTCCGGTCTGTCGTCTTTCTTCAAACCCCGTTCTATCCAACTGGAAGGTACCAGGGAGGCTTCCGTAGTCTTTACCGCTCCTGCTAAGTGGAGCGCGGTTTTGCCGGAGAATCCGGATTGGGTTAAACTCACCTCAGCTTCGGGCGAATCAGGTTACTCGCGTATGGCCTGCCGCGCAAACGACGAAAACGAGAACCTGGGTTCGCGCGAAACCTTCGCCCGTCTTACTATCGGAGATTATACTTTCGATATCCCGGTAGTACAGGTTCAGAAGGACATTATCCTGATGGAAGACACATCAGTGGAGATAGATTATTCTGAGCAGGAACTGAGTGTCGTCACCCAATTCAACATAGACTACGAGGTGGAGATATCTGCTTCGTGGATTACGCATATTACAACAAAGGCTCCGCTCAATGAGGGCGTAGAGCGCTTTGCGATAGAAGAGAATACATCCACCGAAGGTCGTAAAGCCGTGATAGGCTTCAAGGGCGGAAAGGCCACCCCTGTGATTCTTCTGGTCGAACAAGGAGGAAAAGACAGAATCCTGAATTACACTCAGCAGGGTATATACGATCTGGAAGGATGGGACTATTTGTGGGGAGATAAGGGCTGGGATCAGCGCTCACTCCTGTTCTGTTCAGACGGCAGCTATCGCCTGAGGCTGCTGAATGCAGAGCAACTATCCCTTGTGGAAGTAAGCGGAATCCGTTTCGACTACCCTTCGGGCGAGCAGCAACCTATGCTGTTGAGGGTTCGGGACAAGGCCTATACGACTGTCCTGAAAGACTGTTCGGTCACTCTTCTTAAGCAGGAAGGGGACCTTTACTGGTTTAAGGATGCTTCCGGTGTGGGGCTTATTATTAAAAAGTAGCGAGACATGAAAAAGATATCATTATTCTTAGCGGTTCTTCTCTGCAGCATCAGTGCGCTCGCTATTCCGGCTAAGCCCGGCGTACATTCATATGTTCAGCCGGACGGTACGGTTATAAGGCTGGAACACCACGGCGACGAATTCTTCAGCTGGACTACTATCGCCGGTACACGGAAGGTCGTCGTTCTGGACGACAAAGGTTACTGGCGTAAATCGTCTCTGAACCAGTCTTTGAAAAAGGCAGCCGCCAAGCGCCGTTCGGAGGTTAACGGACTCCGCACCCTTTCAGACAGACGTGCGCATAATGACGATCCGATGACCCACGGCGCGAGACATATCCCCGTCCTTCTGGTCGAGTTCTCCGATCTGGGATTTTCCATTGACAGCCCCGCCCAGCAGTTCGCTGAGCTCCTGAACCAAAACGGCTACTCGCGCTACGGCGCTACGGGAAGCGTCCAGGACTACTATATGGACAATTCAAAGGGTCAATTCCAGCCTATCTTCGACGTCTACGGGCCTGTAGTTCTTCCTAATGACATGAAGTATTACGGCGCTCCGGTTAAGGACAGTAAGGGAAATATTATCGCCCATGACAGGGCTCCCGGTGAAGCGCTGAGAGACGCCTGTAAGCTTCTCGACAACCAGATCGATTTCTCCCTATACGACTACGACGGCGACGGATACGTAGATATGACCCTCTTTTACTACGCCGGTTACAATACCGCGGAATGGGGCCCAGAAGATGCTATCTGGCCTCATCAGAGTTATATGGGAGGCCAGAATACCTTTGACGGAAAACACGTAAGCCGTTACTTTTGTACTTCGGAACTGAAAGGCAATAAGGGAACCAACATGTGTGGTATCGGTACTACCTGCCACGAATTCGGCCACTCCCTCGGCCTTCCGGATTTCTACGATATCGATTATGAAGAGAACGGCGAGTGTGCGGCTTTGTCGTATTTCTCGATAATGTGTTCCGGCTCATACAACAACGACGGCCGTACTCCTCCTTATTTCAATGCGGAAGAGCGCATTTATCTTGGATGGATGCTTGACTCAGACATCCCTGAACTGCCTCAGGGCGAGGTTTCATTCGGATCCATAAAAGATGACAATGCATATACGAGCCCGACAGAGACCGAGGGTGAGTATTTCCTGTATGAGTGCCGCGACGGAAGCGGTTGGGATGCATATATTCCGAAAGGTCTTGTCGTATATCATGTAGATAAATCGCCCGAGCACGACGTCAACGGATTGTCTGCCTACGCACACTGGAAGTATTGGACAAGCTACAATGACATCAACGCTTACGGAGAACACCCGTGTTTCTACGTAGTCCCAGCCGCGAGCCAGAGTAACCTCAATTATGAACAGAACAATCTTCAGGACTGGGTGTTCCCCGGAGGTAAAAATCTGACTGATTATACGCCAGTAGACTGGGAAGGCCTATCTACCGTTCGTTTGTCTAATATCTCATATAGAGGCGGAACCGTAAGCCTTACGGCCAATTATATGAGTGATAAAGTACTGGTAGGACACGTAATGGATCCGTATGGCAACGGTATCAAAGGCGTTTATGTCGTCCTCACACAATTATCCGGGCAGCCTTCCGGACTTCACCCCAGAAAGCTCAGAAAGTCCGGGGCCAAGGTCATCGAGGCCATGACGGACGCGGACGGAGTCTTCAGGATGAATGTCGAGTCGTTCGGTGCTTCACAGGGGCGCATTTCCTGCTCCAGGGAGGGTTATATCTCCGCAGGTGCGACCGTGAGTCTGGATAAACGAATAAACAGAGTCAATGTAGAACTCAGTAAATCTGATACCGGACCGCTCCACAGATACAGTTATTTCGATCCTGATGCAGATCTGTATATTACCGGATATAATACATCGAATTCCCAGATGGCGTCGATTCGTATACCTGCATCCGATATCCCGGAGAAGGGAGGGACTATCTCAAACGTATCCTTCAGGGCTGAATGGCGTGCCAGTAACTATTATCTGATTGTGGATTCAGGAGAAGAGCGTCTGTATACCGTGCCGATGAAGTTCGACGACACCTTCCGGAGTTACGACGTAAGCAGCCAGAACCTTAAGGTTCCCGCGGGAAAAGATCTGTATGTAGGCATCGGAATCGAGCAGGCTATAGGCGTACCTTCTGACTACGCAGGAATGCTTTTCCTGGTAACCCTCGGAGGAGACAACTGTTATCTCGATGATTTGAATCTGGAGTCCAGCAATTGGTCGACCAGCGGTGAGAATATAGCATTGATGTTGGAAGTAACTTTAGCTGAGCCCAAGGATGATGGAGGTGAGACAGGACCTTCTTCATTCGCGGAAATGGGTGTTCCCGCTATCGCCGATCCCGGTCACGGCAGTTACACCACCGGTGACGTCTTCACCCTGAAGGTAGATTTACCCACCGGTGTTGAGGCGTCCGGCATAGATTGGCAGTTTGACGGACAGCCAGCAGACAACCAGGTTACTCTTCAGGCTGGG
>JAGDBY010000012.1 GCA_017958765.1 Bacteroidales bacterium
ACCTCGAAGTCTTCATCTGACTCGCCGGGGAATCCCACTATCACGTCGATACCGAAGAAGACGTCGCCCATCTTGCTGCGGATGTAATTTATTTTATCCTCGAAGAATGAGGTAGTGTACCTGCGGTGCATCGCCTCCAGAATCCGGTCGCACCCGGACTGAAGAGGTATATGGAAATGAGGGAGGAACTTCTCGCACCCTGCAATCCAGTCGATTATCTGATCTGTAAGAAGATTCGGCTCGATAGAGGAGATTCGATATCGCTCAATACCTTCTATATCAGCAAGTTCTTTAAGCAGGTCGGCAAAAGATTCTCCGGTAGAGCGGCCGAAATCACCGATGTTCACTCCCGTAAGAACTATCTCTTTGACTCCGGTTGAGGCTATCTCCTTCGCCTGGCTTACAATCTCGGCTATAGGGGCATTTCTGCTCACTCCCCTTGCCAGAGGAACGGTGCAGTAGGTACAGAAGTAATTGCACCCGTCCTGGATCTTGAGGAAAGAACGGGTCCTCTCCCCCGTAGAATAAGCATCGTAATATGAACGGATCTCTTTGTACGGGGTCACCAGATTCCCTTTTTCTGAAATGCTCTCAACAGCTATCTCAAATGTATCTTTCTTGCGCTCCGCACCGATTACCGCATAGACACCGTCCAGCGCCGCAATCTCATCCGGTTTCAGCTGCGCGTAGCATCCAGTAACAACTATTCGGGCGTCGGGATTCTGCTTGTGAAGACGTCTGATTATGTTCCTGCACTTTTTGTCGGCATGCTCCGTAACAGAGCATGTGTTGATAATATAGATATCGGCCGGCTTGGTATGAGCCACCACCTGATAGCCTGAATCAACCGCTTTACGGGAATACGAAGAGGTCTCGGCATAATTGAGTTTACACCCGAGGGTGACGAAAGCGACTGACTTTGCCATAATCAGAATTCTAAAGTGACTGAAGCTTCGGCTCCCATATAGTCCAAAGGCTCTCCTTCGAAAGGAGGATTGATCTTAGTGACCGTCAGAGAGCAGTGCTCTATTGCCGGGAAACCCTCTTTAACCTCGTCCAGAATCCTTCTGGCCACATTCTCTATCAGCTTGGAAGGGACGGCCATCTGGCGTTTGACAATAGAATAGAGGGCGCCGTAGTTGACGGTTTTGCTCAGGTCGTCGCTCTGCCCGGCATCGGTAAGGTCCAAAAAGCAGTCCATATCTATTCTATACCAGCCGCCGTCTTTCTGTTCGAAATCAAGACAGCCGTGGTGGGCATAAAACATCAGGTTCTTAAGAGAGAGCTTGTCCATATCTATTTTGCTGAAAATACGAAAACACAGGGGCGCTTGCCTATCTCAAACTTGGATTTGTTCCACTCTGAGATACTCTTGGTGATGATAGTCTGGGTCGGCAGGGTGATGTCGGCTGCAATACAGAGTTGAGTGCCGGGGGCGCAGACTGCCAGAAAATCGGAGAACAGCGAGTCGTTGCGGTAAGGAGTTTCGATGCAGATCTGTGTCTGACCGGTCTGGGCCGACAGCCTCTCGAGCCTCTTAATCTCGCTCCTCCTCAAATCGGATTTAACCGGGAGATAGCCGTTGAAAGCAAACGACTGTCCGTTAAGGCCTGAAGACATCAAAGCCAGCAACAGTGAGGACGGACCTACAAACGGGATAACCTCAACTCCGTGTTTATGTGCCAATGCCACAAGGGATGCTCCCGGATCAGCCACGGCAGGCAGACCTGCTTCGGAGAGAAGCCCTACGTCAATGCCTTCATCCAGAATAGCGACGTACTTCTCGGCATCCGCCTGAGAAGAGTGCTCATTCAGCTCGTAGAATGTGAGGGTATCTATTCTCCCTTTCAGTCCGGCCGACGACAGAAAACGGCGGGCGGAGCGGGTTTCCTCCACGACAAATACCTCCAATTTTTGGATTATCTCAAAAATCGGATCTGTTAAAACTGACTTCGGATCGCCCTCTCCGAGGGGAGTGGGAATGAGAAACAATCGTCCTTTCATTTGTTCAAAGATAAGGAGAAATCCCTATCTTTGTTAAATATGAGCTGTAAAATTACTTTTATGGGGACCGGGACCTCTCAGGGAGTTCCTATTATCGGGTGCGACTGCGAAGTGTGCACATCCGCCGATCCCCGTGACAAAAGGCTCCGCGCCTCGGTTCTCTTCGAATCCGAAGGGTACAGGATTCTGGTTGACGCCGGCCCGGACTTCAGGTATCAGATGCTCCGCGCATCAGTCAGACACCTGGATGCTATTTTACTGACTCACAATCACAAAGACCACACGGGAGGACTCGATGACGTCCGCGCTTTCAATTGGATTGAGAAGAAGGCAGTCCCTATCTACTGCGAGAAGTATGTTCAGGACTCACTGAGGATGGAGTACTCGTACGTATTCTCCGAGGATAAATATCCGGGCATTCCGGAGTTTGACCTGCACACGATAGACGAGAATGTATTCTATGTAGGCCCTGTGAAGATCATCCCTATAAGGGCATATCACTACCGCCTCCCGGTGCTCGGATTCAGAATCGGCGACATATCTTACGTTACCGACGCCAATTACATACCGGAGGAAGAATTTGAGAAACTGAAAGGAAGTAAAGTATTTATTATCAATACGGTAAGAATAGGACATCACGTCTCACACTTCTCTCTTCAGGAAGCCCTCGACGTGATCAAGCGGGTCGGCGCGCCACGGTCATACCTCACTCATCTGTCACATCAGCTCCCGAAACACTCAAAGTTGCTATCTTTGCTCCCTGAAGGAGTCTTTCCGGCACAGGATATGCTATCAATAGAAGTATGAGACTTTCCGCACTTTATAGAAGAGCCGTCTTAACGGTAGCCACCGTCGTTTCGATGCTGGCCGCCACTTCCTGTACGCAATACTGGGGCATTGAGAAAAAGCACGGAGAGGTATCAAGAGCCGTTCTCATATTTCTGGGAGGCAACAACAACCTGCAGAACTATATGAGGAACAATCTGTACGATATTTACGAAAGTTCTTCCCTTCCGGGATACACTTCCGACACAGTGGTGCTTGTCTTCGAACACTTCAATCAGGAGAGCCCGAGACTCAAAAGATGCTACCGCACCGACAACGGCAACGTCATCTCCGAGATTCTGACAGTTTACGAAGAATCATTCTCTTCAGCCACGGCTGAGTGTTTCGCCCAGGTTGAGAAGGACGCTTTCAGCAGATTTCCGGCCAGGTCGAAAGGGCTTATCATTTCGTCTCACGGATCGGCTTGGATGCCGGAGGGATATTACTCTTTCCCTATCGACTTTTCGGAGGCCAGAATCCAGCAGTTTATTTCGGAACGCGCTCTCGATGAGGGGATTGTAAAAGGCGCCGAAGAGATTATCCAGGGCAAGAGCATTTCGTCTGACAACAATAACGACAGGGAGATTGACATTATCGAGTGGGCTAAAGCCATCAACGAGCACTACGAGTTTATCTGCATGGACGCCTGCTTTATGTCATCTATCGAGGTCGCATATGAGATGCGACACACGGCCGATTACATTCTCGCCTCCCCTACCGAGATTCTCGCATACGGATACCCTTATCAGGCTGTTTTTGACAATCTTATCAAAGGAGGTGAGACCAATCTGAAGAATTTCTGCAGCGAGATGCTCGATTATCACGTTCAGGCCGGAAGGACCTGCACTATATCTCTTATCAAATGCTCGGAGCTGGAGCCGCTGGCCTCATATTGCAAGACTCTGTACGCCGCTCACAGTGCGGAGAAAGCCGCAGTCAGTCCATATTTAGTCCAGCCTTTCTTCAGATATTCAGACGACTGGTTCTACGATTTTGGGGACTATGTGGAGCAATTTGTCACTGCCTCCGAGTACCAGACTTTCTGCGGCTACCTGAACAGAGTGATTATCGCCAAGGCGAATACAAGCAGGTTCCTCTCCCTGCCTATAAATAAGAATTCGGGCTTCAATACTTACATACCGAAAGCCCGATATCCTAAACTCAACGCTTATTACAAAACTTTGGAGTGGAATAAAGCCACCTCCTCTATCGGAGAATAGCTACTTCTCAAAGTATCTCTTGTATAAACCCTCAAAACCTTTTCCGTGGCGAGCTTCATCTTTCGCCATTTCGTGAACTGAGTCGTGGATAGCATCATATCCCAGCTCTTTTGCGCGGGTAGCAATCTTCTTCTTCCCTTCGCAGGCGCCGCATTCTGCCTCCATTCTCTTTTTGACATTGGTCTTGGTGTCCCAAACTATTTCTCCGAGCAGTTCTGCAATTCTTGCAGCGTGATCGGCCTCTTCAAAAGCATAGCGTCTGAAAGCCTCAGCTATCTCAGGATAGCCTTCGCGGTCTGCCTGACGGCTCATAGCAAGATACATACCCACTTCCGAGCATTCTCCTGCAAAGTGATCCTGCAATCCGTTCCAAACTTGCTCATCGCACCCTTTGGCAACTCCGAGTTTATGTTCATCAACCCATACAAGGCCTCCGTCGCTCTTCATCTCTTCGAATTTTTCTGCCGGAGCTTTGCAGAGAGGGCATTTCTCAGGTGGTTCCGGTCCTTCGTGGATGTAACCACATACTGTACATCTCCATTTCTTACTCATAGTACTACAATTATTTATGTGAATATTGTTCTCAAATATAATATTTTTTGTACTTTTGCGCGACTAAAAACCGAAAAGGTTTTTGGTGTAATGGGAAAAGAGACCGGAAACGTTTTTCTGACCCTTTTTGAGTAACACATTTTTATTATTATGAAACAGATCACACTTAACGGCTCAAGCCGTACCGTCGGTTCTAAAGCCGACATCAAAGCCCTTCGCAAAGAAGGCAAAGTTCCATGCGTTGTTTACGGCAACGGAGTAGAGAATATCAATTTCTCAGCTGACGTTAAAGAATTCAAAACCATCACTGACACCCCTGCTTCTCACATCGTTAATCTGGTTATTGACGGCAAAGAGCAGTTGGCAGTTCTTCACGATGTACAGTACCACCCGCTTACAGATGAGCCTTTGCACGCTGATTTCCTGGCAGTTAAAGAGGACAAACCTATCTGTATCGATGTTCCTGTAAGAGTTTTCGGTAACTCTGAGGGTGTAAGACAGGGCGGTAAACTTGCAGTCAACGTCAGAAAACTTCGCGTCAGCGGTCTTCTCAAAGATCTTCCTGACGAGCTGCCTATCGACATAACCACTTTGAAACTTGGCAAGCAGATTAATGCAGGTGACCTCAGCTTTGATAATATCAACATTATCAGCCCTAAGACCACTATCGTCTGCGCAGTCAAGGCTACCCGTAATTCTACTGAGGCTGAAACTCCAGCTGCTGAATAATAAAATTGCAGGGTATGAATTACTTGATCGTCGGATTAGGTAACATTGGCGCCGAGTACGCTTCTACCCGTCACAATATGGGATTTATGGTATTGGATGCTCTCGCGGGGGCATCCAATATTGTTTTCCAAACCGAACGCTACGGTGATATAGCGACTTTCTCACTGAAAGGGAGAAAAGTCACCCTTCTAAAGCCTTCTACATATGTCAATCTGAGCGGAAAGGCTGTCCGTTACTGGATGGAGGAGATGAACGTTCCGATGGAGAATCTCCTGGTAGTGCTCGACGACATAGCTATTCCTTTCGGTACTATAAGGATGAGAAAGAGAGGCAGTGACGGCGGTCACAACGGCCTCAAAAGTATCGACTACTGTCTGATTTCCGATGATTACGCCCGCCTGAGAATAGGACTCGGACACGGCTTCGGCGAAGGAGGACAGATAGACTTCGTGCTGGGAGAATTGATCCCGGAGGAGAAGGAAATCCTCCCCGAGGTCCTCTCTACAGCATCTGAAGCAATCAAATCATTTGTTCTGGAAGGTGTGGACAACGCCATGAACAAATACAACACCAAGAGGCATCACTCTTCGGAAGACCATAAATCCGAATAAAGATTGTCGAGCATTCTGCGCTCTTTCTTTGTCGGTCTTCCCGTTCCCCTGTCCCTTTTTACAAAGAATGTCTCCGTCGGAGCGTGCAGCTTAGCAAGTTCTGACTCAGGGGTAAGATTCTCCGCATACTCGCCTACAAGCTTCGCCCCCTGACGTTTTTCTATCGGAGAGAGAACTTTGTACGTGAAGTGCACGGCCCCCTTCCTCACATCAATAATATCGCCCGCTTTGACTTCCCGGGACGGCTTGGCTTCCTGACCGTTCACGGTTATTTTGGACCCTTTGCAGGCGTCGGTGGCCTCGGTGCGTGTCTTGAACACCCTGATGGCCCATAGATATTTGTCTATTCTGGTAGAATCAGCCATAACACTCTTATTTAACGTAACTGTCTTCAGGCTCACGCTGCTCCTTGACGGAAATCTCAAGCAGCTCGGCTTTGCCGCCAACAGGGATCAGAGTCACCGTGTCCATACTGGCGGGGATAAGGACGGACTCGAGGCAGTTCACCTGATAGAATGTACCGCCGGCATCGATGTCCACTCTGCCTCCCACCGATGTATATATCACGAATCCGTTGAAGGAATCCATATTGACCTCGACCGGAGAGGAGAGATTAACCTTGTTGACTGAGAATTGGTCCGTGTCGACAGGCTTGTTCAGAAGGGCTTCGGGATGGAACTTACCGTAGTCAATACAGTCTATCGCCTCTTCAATGTGAAGCTCCCTTTCACCGTCGCTGCGATGCCAGTCATACAGTCTCATTATCACGTCGCTGGACTGGGATACCTCGGCGATCAGCAGACCGCCTCCCGCTGCATGAACCGTTCCCGGAGGGATCAGAAAACCGTCTCCCTTCTTAGGGACGTATTCATTGAGAAGAAGCGGCAGGGTGCCATCCTGGCAGGCATTGTAAAACTGTTCTACGGTCACATTCTCCTTGAATCCCAGGTAAACTCTGGCGGTAGGTTCGGCATCCACAATATACCAGTACTCCTGCTTCCCGTATGAATAATACCGCTCGAAGGAAATGTCGTCATCCGGATGAACCTGGACTGAAATATTGTCTGAAGCCTCTATAATCTTCACTGAAACAGGGAACTGCAGCTGGAAGAAATCGAAGAGGTTGTCCCCCACAAGCTCACCCATATAGGTCTCGAGCAAATCCGCGAGGTCATTGCCCTCCAGAAATCCGTTCTCCACAACGGAACTCTCCCCGGCAAGGTCGAAAACCTCCCAGACCTCTCCCACCGGATGCTCGATCTGGTCATCTTCGTCAGCCTGGAGCAACTGCGGGTTATATTTGTTAATCAGAGTCTCTCCGCCCCACACTTTACTCTTGAGAGTCGGTTTGAACTTTAAAGGATACAGCTTCTTCATTCTTAGTAAGTTTTTTATTCAATATGTACAGCGCCGCTACGGTCACTGCAAGTAAAATACCGTAAATAATATAGTACTCCGTATGAGGGAGAACGTCGTAGAACGTATCGTCCACCCCGGCGTCAGGGAACAGCAGCCCCATCAGCTGAGATGAGGTGTTGTTCACAAAGTGGATGAACACACAGGCCCAGTAGCTGTGGGTTCTGTAATAAATCCACCCCATAAAGCATCCCAGAATGAACGCCGGAACAGCCTGCCAAGGATTCATATGGATGAAGGCGAATATGAAGGCCGACAGCAGGATAGCCTTGACCGGGGAGATGTTCTGCAGCAGGCCGCGGAGAATCGTCCCCCTGCACAGATACTCTTCACAGAGCGGAGCCAGGAGCGAAGCGGCTATAAACAGATCCAGGGAGCCGGCGTCGCCGAAAGTTCTCTCGAACAGAGCCTTGATTCTCTCCGGCATCGGGATCCAGCTGTAAGCCGGCTCTATAACATACGCCAGAGAGAGGGTGGCCGCGAGAATCAGGATCAGAGCCGCACCCCACCCGAGACTGCCGTAGGACGGGCTGTCCACCGGAACATACGGACTGCCGAGAGAGCTGAGCCTTCTCCCTTTGGCAAAGATCCAAAGGAACGGGGGCAGCATCGAGAGCAAATAGACCACGCTCTGCGGAACTGCGCCCACACCTAAAGTGTAGAGAAGCGACACCAGAGCCACCGCGCCCAGATTCCCCACCAACAGGAAAACGGCAACCAAAACCCAGCTGTCAGTGACTGTCGGGATAAAGTATTTTGCATTTTTGAAACCGTTTACCATAGAGAATCTCCTTCAGACTCTTTTTATTATCTTCAAATTTACATAATTTTGTGTTTAATGAGCGCCCTGGGAGACAAAATCAGAGAATTGAAAAGCCGTCATTTTATTTATCGGCTTCTTCTGAACAAGTGGACGGTAGCAACTGTCGTCTTTCTGGTAGTTATCTGCTTTGTCGACAGAAACAATATCTTCAATCTTGCCAGGACCAACGCCACTCTCAGAAGCCAGAAAAGGCAGGAGATTTATCTGCGTGACGCTATCCAGAGCACAAGCGACAAGATTGACCAGCTCAAGTCAAACGCCGACACTCTCGAGATGTTCGCAAGAGAGAATTACTATTTCCAAGAGAAAAATGAGGATGTCTATATCGTTAAATAGCAGAATCATCCTTTTGGGGGTGATTCTCGTTCTGTTCTCAGGATGCGAGAAGTTCAACTTCACACCGTATGACGGCACAGACGTATCCGACTACGGCGCAAAGCAGTTCCTGTACAATGTCTATATGACGGACAATCCCGAAGTTGAGAAGAATACCCATATGATGACCGGCTACTATTACTGGTCGAATCAGGTGCAGCAGAGAGATTTCAACTTAAACGAGTCGGTACAGTCATTTTTTGACGGGATTCTCTACCCTAAGGACAAATGGAGCTTTGTTTTGACCGCCGATGAATGGCGCGCCAAGAGCGAAGGAATTGTCTACGGTACTTTCGGAGCAAGTTTCGGACAGCCTTTTGAATATTACGGCTACTCAGATATTAAAGTCCGTTTCGTCTACCCCGGGTCTCCTTTCGATGAAAAGGGGATTACAAGGGGATGGACGCTCACACACATAGACGGGACCCCTTGGCGGCAGATGAGTTTGACCGATGTCAACAACGCCTTGCTGTACCCTACTGTAGGAAGGACCTACAACTTCACCTTCATAGATCTTCAGGGAGAGGAGCACATCTTCCCCATCGCCCCTGCAGCAACCCTGAACACCAGGTCTTCACTGCTGACCACCATCTTCAATGCGGCCGAATTCCCGGACCTGAACAATGACCAGGTGGGCTATTTCCACTATCTGAGCTTTAAGGAGAATATGATTGAGGATGTCCTCTCCGCAATGCTGTTCTTTAAACGCCAGGGGATCAAGAAACTCATATTGGATCTCAGATACAACCAGGGAGGCGACGGTGAGGCTACCCACCTGCTGGCAAACCTGCTGGCGAGTTCCGAGGCAAACGGGAAAGTGTTCTCGACAAAAGAACACAACAAGAAATTCTCTAAATACAATTCGTCCGACTACATCACATTCTCCCAGGATTATTCTCTGGACCTGACCGACCTCTACATCATTACCGGCTACGGTTCGGCTTCCGCCAGCGAGGTTCTTCTCAACGGCCTAAAACCGCTGATGAACGTTAAATGCGTCGGAGACACCACATACGGGAAGCCTACCGGAATGTACTCTCTGATGTTTCCGGGTGATGACTATTCTTATGCTCAATACCAGAGTGGCAATTATTCTAATCTGAGGTATGTATTCTATCCGATATGCTTCTACAATGTAAACAGCATCGGGGAGAAGATTCCTGAGACCGGTATAGTTCCGGACAACTATAGGCCTGACGATCTGTTCCACGATTTCGGAGTTGAGGAAGACAACATCCGCGCCTGCCTGTTCCACATCGCGCACAATGTATACCCGGATTTACCGCCTCTCGCCAAAAGTCGGGGCGCCAATTATAAGATTCTGAAAATAAGTGAAGAAAATATCAATAAAAATTACGGAATTCACACTATTAAATTTTGATATTGATTTTTTAAATATTATCTTCGTTACCACCAAAGGACATTTTATCAACTAATCTAAATTATACCACTATGAAAAAACTAGTTGCACAAATCCAAGCTGAATTTGAAGCTTTCCAGAAAAATGCTGAAGCTCAGGTAGTTAAAGGTAACAAAGCTGCCGGTACTCGCGCTCGTAAAGCTGCTCTCAACATCGCTAAATTGATGAAAGAGTTCAGAAAAGTTTCTGTAGCAGAGGCTAAAAAATAATTTTCAGTAGAAATTAATGATTGCTACCCAGGTTTTGGGTAGCATTTTTTTTATCTAGGGATCAGAAGTCCCGTATGCTCGACGTCATTCCACCACCATTGGTCGTACTCATTCTTCTTGACGCTTCTCATCTCAAGAGAAATCGCGTTGACGTCGCCTCCATCCGGCATATAGGTTATCATAAAGGTAGTAACCGAGTCAGCCACCGGATGGACAATCTGTAAGAACGCCCTCTGGTCATCCCTCTGGATTCTGTATTCGGTGCCGTCCCATTTCCACGCGCTCTGATAGTTAAGACCGTCATCCACCACTATGTTCTTCCCCTCGATGTACAGTCCGTGAAAGCTCACCATCTTGAAAGAGATCAGGTCGTCCGTCTCGATAATGGCGTCTTCGTTGGAAGGGAGCGGATCCGGGCAGGAAACGGCCATCAGCAGCACCGGAGATAACGCCAGCGCTATTCTTATAATCCTCGGGATATGTTTCAACAGCCTTCTCATCTTACGGTAACTTTCTTTTCAAGGTGATAATAATCCTCATTATCCAGAGAATATACCACGTGGATAGTGTAGGTACCGGCAAGGGTGAACGTAAGGTTCTTCTGATTATACTCGATGCCGTTCACGTACCACTGCTCATAGAGAATATCCTCATTAAGGTTAATCACACGCAAATCCACAGCATCCCCCACATTATAGAACGGCTTCAGCTCGGCTATCAGAGGGTAGCTGGAGATTTCAGGAATCGTGTTAAAATCGAAATCGTAACTTTTTCCCACAAATCCGTCGTCTGTCATTGCTATCGAGCAGTGATAGGTCTGTCCCGGAATCAGGTCTTCAATCCGGCATTTCTTCCCCTCAACGGCCAACGTATCCCTGGCCTCTACCCCTGCCCTGCCGTATATTACCATCCAGTTGTCTTTAGGGTAATCCTTTGTCTGAGTCCACTCCAGATAGGCGTCACGCTGGTTTACCACCGTCTTGCAATTGGCAACAGAAGGGATCTTCCAGCCGATATCCTCTACGACGTCAAAAGAGATTCTGCCGTCCGGGGTGAACATTATGTTCTCCAATCCAATCCCGACTCCGGTTCCGTTCCAGCAGGTCAGAGGCCTGGTGTCTTTGGACAGAATGGATGAGGCGGCGGCAGGATAAAACATCTCGCTCAGACGGTTGTGCCCTACCGCGTCGAAAAGAGTGGCGCAAGGGTGTTCCGCGGCGCAGTTGATGGCATTCAGAGCCCAACGGATGTTCGCCCTCAGGTAGCCTGCGTACTCATTGGATTTATCAATATGGTATACAAGGAGTCCTTTGCCGCCTATATGCCCGTCCCACTTCTTCCCGTCTCGGTACTCTCTCAGGAAATACTCGTTAGGGACTGCGGTCGGGATTATCAGCGCTTTATTGGACTTCCATATCGGGTCCAGGACATAATGCTCCCCGATCCTGGCTTCTTCTGTCACCAGAATGTCCAGCAAATCTCTTTCTGGAGCATTCAGATACGGAGGAGTTCTCCCGTTATTGTTGAAATTGCCGTAATCCATCAGGGAGGTGGTCCGGTACAGGCCGTCTGAGAGTCCTTCGGTCGATCCGTTCACATCGTAGAAATCGAGCAGTCCCAGCAGATGGGAGAGCTCGTGACATATTGTGCCCGGACCTGCGAACGATGCACCCGAGCCTCCGGAATTCTCAGAATAACAGCCGTAGGAGGCTATTCTCTTTCCGTCCAACACGACTCCTCTTGACGAAATGTCTCCCAGCTGAGGCATAATGTCGTCGCTCACTCCGCTCTCTGCCTGATTGTAACCGGCGAAGAATATGAACACGTGATCCACCTCTCCGTCGTTGTTGGAATCATATTTTGAGAAATCCACACCGGCCTTCTGCGCAGCCTTACACGCCTCCTCCACCATCTGGGAAATATTCACGTCGGTATTGAAAGCGGCGTCCTCCCCGTAAAAAGAAGATGCGCGCGGAAGAGTGACCACGTCCGTAATATAGAATGTGAACAGATTCTTGCCGACCACATTGTCTTTGAAATAATCTGACACAGAACCGGCCGAACCGTAAGAGTTGTAGCCGGGAGTGTTGAACAGAGAATCGACTCTCACTTTAACCCTAGTCTTGGTGAACCTTACGTCGAGGAACTGTACAGGGATGACAACGGTCTTTCTGTGAGTGAGCACATTGGCTGAGAGGCCGAAATAGAAAGACGCGGAAAAAACAAGGAAGAATATGCCTGCCAGGAGTTTTCTCACAGTTGAAATCTATACAGTATAATTATCAAAGTTATGAAAAAAAGGGATATTATCGTAAATCTATAGTATCTTTGAGCGATAAAAGATTGTTCTAAAAATGACTGTAACACCGCACGCTCAACTCGAAATTAGCAAGAAAGCAATTCTCCATAATTACAGGTATTACCGCTCTCAGCTGAAGCCGTCCACCAAGGTTCTGGTGGTGGTTAAGGCCAACTCATACGGCCACGGAGCGGAGGGTTTTGCGAAGCTTCTTGAGCAGGAAGGAGTTGACTACTTGGGTGTTGCCACCCCTATCGAGGGTATCGGTCTGCGTCATAAAGGGATCAACACCCCGATTCTGGTCCTTACCACCGGAATGGAGAGTTATCCGGAGATGATCAACCACAATCTTGAGCCGGGTATCCCTACAATCGAAGCCTTGAGCCGATTCTGCACTGAAGTGAAGAAATGCGGGAGGAAGAATTATCCTATCCACATCACCATCGATACCGGAATGCACCGTCTCGGCTTTATGGAGAAGGAGATCGACAATCTTATTGATATGCTCAAATCCACGGATGCCGTAGAGGTCAAAGGGATCTATTCTCACTTAGCAGCAGCCGACGAGCCTATCCACCACGACTTCACATTAGGCCAGATAAAGTTGTTCGAGCAGCTCAGTGACAAACTCATAGACGCTCTGGGATACAGACCTATCAGACATATCCTCAACTCTGCTGGTATAGACAATTTGATTGAGTATCAAATGGATATGGTCCGCCTCGGCCTCGGTATCTACGGCTTCAGCGGCACACATCAGGACCATCTGATGACCACAGCCACACTGAAGTGCCCTATTCTCCAGATTAAAGAGCTGGAGCCTACCGACGGCACAGTAGGATACGGCAGACACGGCAAACTCGGTCCTGAAAAGAAGAAAATAGCTACAATCTGCGTGGGATATGCCGACGGCCTGAACCGTAAGCTCGGCAACGGAGCCGCTTCATTCCAGGTTAACGGCTGCATGGCCCCTACCATCGGAACCATCTGTATGGATATGTGTATGATAGACATCACCGGCATCGACGCTGAAATCGGCGATGCAGTCACTATTTTCGGCGATAAACCCAGTGCAAAAGACCTCGCAGACATTCAGGGGACAATCCCTTACGAGGTATTCACCTCTATAGACAGCCGCGTAAAAAGACTTTACGTTGACTAGTATGACTCACCGAATATCAGCCGCCCTCTTCGATATGGACGGTGTCATCTTCGACACTGAGCCTCAGTACACCTATTTCTGGGATAAGATCGGTATAGAATATCTGGGGATAGAGGATTTCGCCTCCCACTGGAAAGGGGTTCCGGTGAAGATAATGCTGGACAAAGCCTTCGGGCACATCCGCGACAAGCACACAGAGATTCTCGACAAATGCGTAGCCTTCGAGCGCGATATGGTGTTCGAATATATCCCCGGCGCCAAGGAGTTCGTCCTGAATCTGAAGAAAAGGGGCATCGCCGTGGCCATTGTCACAAGTTCCACTGAGAGGAAGATGTCCAATGTCTACAGGAACCATCCCGACTTCAAGGGGATGTTCGACTACATTGTGACCAGTGACAATTTCACAAAAGGGAAGCCAGATCCTGAATGTTTCGAGAGCGGTATGA
>JAGDBY010000070.1 GCA_017958765.1 Bacteroidales bacterium
CTTTGTCACATACAGTGAGTGTCTCGCCTGTAGAGCTGTAGCCATATTCTGCCACCAGGTCGGCCATACATTGGATAGCCTCGCGTGCAGTGGCGCAGCGCTGGAGGGCAAGATCCATCATCTGATAGTAGCCCAGCCACCCTTCGCGGTTCTGAAGTTCGGGACGTCCTCCGAAAGTGGTCTCCATAATGCAGAGCTGCTTTTCATTCATCAGTCCGTTGACATTGTATGTGTAAGAGACCTGAGGAATGGCGCGCGGCTCTCCGTTAGGCCCTAATCCTCTCAGGACAATCATCTCTCCCGGCTGGTGAAACCCTGCGGGACTGTGTTTCAGGGAACCGGCCATACCGTAGCTGTCACAGTTGTATGTGCAGATAATGGAGCCGTCTATTGATGCTTTCTTGCCGACTATCAGGTTGGTGCAGGCAAGTGCTTCCACTGAGAATAAAGAGATGAGAAGCACGATGGAAATAAATACCTTTTTCATATGTAAAATGTTATAAATAATCAAGATTGTTGTCAAAAGTATTAAAATAAGAGTATATTTGCAAGCGGATTTAGGTGTGGCCGTTGTTACTTAAACGGCCGATAATAGGGAATCCGGTGTGAGTCCGGAGCTATGCCCGTAGCTGTAAGTTCTTTTTATTCAGACATTCATTGCCACTGTCATCCTGACGGGAAGGCGTCTGAAGTGAACGAGTCAGAAGACCTGCCAAATCCGGTTTAACTTAGAATTCTCGGGTCAAGGGTTCGAAAGTACTTGTTTAATGCAAAGAATTATACTTATTGCAGTATCGCTTCTTGCGATTAACGCCGCGGTGTATGCGCAGGATGACAGGCGAGGTCAGGTGCCTGATTCTCTCGTATATACACTCGACCGCGCCGTGGTAGTGGCCGATGCCAAGCCGTCAGCCACTCTCCAGTCTACACCCCTTATGGTGAAGACCAAGATGGATTTCGACAAGTTGGGACTGCAGGAACTCTATGAAGTCATAAAGAATTTCAACGGCGTCCAGATCAGGGATTACGGCGGAATAGGCGGTGTGAAGACTGTCTCTGTCCGCAGTATGGGATCTCAGCATACGGCAGTCAACTACGACGGAATCACCATCACCAATGTCCAGAGCGGACAGGTGGATATAGGCCGCTTCAATCTCGACAATGTCTCGCAGGTTACCCTGACAATCGGCCTTCCTGACGACATATTCCAGGCAGCGCGCAACTTCGCATCTGTAGGCGCCCTCACTATAAAATCTGCAGAGCCCGTATTTATAGACAAGCCCGTAAATATTTCAGCGTCAATGAGGTATGCCTCATTCAAGACCTTTAACCCGAGCCTCTCATACGAGCAGAGGCTGGGTAAGAATTTCTCATTCTCTGCAAATGCAGACTGGATGAAGTCGGACGGAACCTATCCGTTCAGGCTCACAAACGGAGGCCTTGTAACAGAGGAGTTGAGAAAGAACTCCGACGTAAACACGATACGCGCGGAGTTCAACCTGTTCGGGCACTTTGCCAACGGCTCCAAGCTTACTGCAAAAGTCAATTATCTCAACTCTGAGCGGGGTCTGCCGGGTTCGGTCGTATTCTATAACCCTAAAGCCAACGAACGCCTCTGGGACGATGTGCTGTTCGTACAGTTAGGCTACGAGACACCTCTTTCAGAGAAACTCTCTCTGCTGGCTCAGCTGAAATACAACAATACCTATACAAAGTATATGGACATCTGGGAGTCGTATGTGGGTGGAGTCGAGATAGACACTTACCTGCAGAAAGAGTATTATTCTTCAGTGGCTCTCCAGTACAAACCTACTGACAATCTGAAGTTTGCCATCGCAGAGGACTTCTTCCTCAACCGGATGGACTCCAATCTGCCGAACTTTGCTTTCCCTACCAGACGAACCTCTCTCACTTCCCTTTCAGGACAGTACAAGAGCGCCCGTCTGACTGCGACGGCGAACCTTCTGGCTACCTATATCAATGAGAATGTCGAGTTCGGCGAAGTGGCAGGTACCAGGTTCAGACTTTCTCCTTCGGTAAGCCTCTCTTACAGAGTTCTGGAGAATCACAACCTCCGCCTACGCGTGGCTTACCAGGATATTTTCAGAACCCCGACCTTCAACGACCTCTATTATGCCAAGATGGGCAACACGAAACTTAAACCGGAAATCGCCCGCCAGCTCAATGTGGGCGTGACTTTCAACGAGGCCCTGGCTCCGGGAGTAATCGACTTCTTCTCAGTTTCCCTCGACGGCTATATAAACAAGGTAAAGGACAAGATTGTGGCTATTCCTACCACTTTCATCAGCAAGATGCTAAACTTCGGAGTTGTGGATATATGGGGACTTGACGCGAGCCTCAATACCGTATTTACCCTCTCGGAGAATATGTCCCTGGAGTGGTCGGCAAATTACTCTTATCAGAATGCAGTTGACGTGACAGATCCCGAGGCTAAGAACTACAGGCACCAAATACCTTATACCCCGCGCCATTCAGGCAATACATCTCTCACCTGGCTTAACGACTGGGTAAACGTAAGTTATATGCTGACGGCAGTGGGAGAGAGGTACGCTCTCCCGCAGAATATTGAAAGCAACAGAATCAACCCGTATATGGAGCACAGTCTCTCTTTGAGCCACACTTTCAACACCCGCTCGGTTAAGCTGAGACTTCAGGGAGAACTGCTCAATTTGACAAACAGCCAGTACGACGTGATACAGTTCTACCCGATGCCGGGCCGTTCATTCAGATTAACCTTAAAAATAACATATTAAACTAAAGATGAAAAAGATAATTTTATTCTCATTTGTGGTGATGGCGATTTTCGCAACATCATGCAAAAAGGCCAATCCCGTAGGTCCGGATTATACCATAACTTCCGGCGTCTATGTACTTAACAGCGGTAGCTGGGGCTACAACAACTCTACACTTGTATTCTACAACCCTTCTACAGGAAATGTAACAGGTGACGTTTTCCAGGCTAAAAACGGCAAGAAACTCGGTGATACAGCCAACGACCTTCTTATCTACGGTTCAATGATGTATATCGCAGTGAACGGCTCTGCAGTTGTATTCGTTACAGACCTCCAGGGTGCTATCATCAAGGAGATAACCGTGGCAGGAAGCGGCTCAAACCTCTCTCCCCGTCAGTTCGCAGCAGCAGACGGTAAGGTTTATGTGACATATCAGGAAGGTTACCTTGGCGAGATCGACACTACTTCCTTGGCTATCAGAACAGTTCAGGTAGGTCCGTTCCCTGAGGGAATCCTTGTTGACAACGGCAAGATCTACACAGCAAACTCAGACGGTTACAACCCTTCATACGGCAACACCGTATCTGTGCTGGACAAAGCCTCTTTCACCGTTACCAAGACCATCAACGTTGACAAAAACCCTCAGAAATTCCACAAGACAAAGGACGGCAAGGTATACCTGATCTGCTGGGGCAACTACTATGACGTGCCTGCTTCGCTTATGACATTGAATACCGACACCGACGTGGCTACCAAGCTCAAGGATTTCGAGCCTACCAATATGGCTATCGGCAAGTATTCTGCTTATGTGCTTTCATCTTGGTACGATGCTTACTGGAACCAGACAGTTAAATACTTCAACTTCGACACTGTAAGTGACTCCTATTTGGGAGAATTCGTCCCTTCTTCAGCTGTAACTCCTAACGGTTACTCAATCTTTGCAGATGATCTTACAGGCAATGTGTATATCGGTGCTTCCGATTTCAAGAGCAACGGTGACATGTATGTATTCTCACCAGAAGGAAAACGCCTGGCTAAATTTGACACCGGCGGAATTAACCCTGTAGCAGTAGCATTCATCCGTGAGTAAAAAGATACTCCTATACTATATTTGTTTGTGTACGGCCTTTTTCTGCTCAAGTCCAAGAGGGCAGAAAGGGGCTTTATTTTCTGAGAAATCTGCCTGTCGGGATACTCTCAGCTATGCTACAGGTTTCACTGTAGACCGTTTCGACGATTACACCTACGTTACGCTGAAAGATCCTTGGAACGAGGGCAAAATTCTCCACCGGTACATACTGATCCCTAAAGACGCTCCTCTTCCTGAGAGGCTTCCGGAAGGGACCCTGGTCCGCACTCCGATTGACAGAGTGGTGGTGTACACCTCAGTCCACGCCTCGATCCTGGAGGAACTGGGTGAGGAGTCGAGAATAATAGGAGTCTGCGAACCGCAGTATCTTACATCGCAGAGGATTATTTCCCTGGTGGAAGACGGCACCATAGCCAACGTGGGCGAAGCTGTCTCCCCGAACATCGAGAAGATAGTCGATATCGGGACGGAAGTCCTGCTGGCTTCTCCGTTTGAAAACATCGGTTACGGCGCCGCCGAGAAATTGGGGCTTCCTATTATTGAAGGCGCTGACTATATGGAAATTACAGCTCTCAGCAGAGCTGAATGGATCAAATTCTACGGTCTTCTGGTATGCAAGGAGGCACTTGCCGATTCTCTTTTCGCCTCCACTGTGCGTAACTATGAAGAGCTGAAGGCAATCGCCGCCTCGTCAAGTACCCGTCCCACAGTGATTACGGAGCGTAAATACGGCGTCTCCTGGTCTATACCGGGCGGGAAAAGCTATATGGCCTCTCTGTTCAAGGATGCGGGGGCTAAATATGTCTTTGATGACAACGACAAGAAAGGGGCTACCAGCGTCTCATTTGAGACTGCTCTGGAAAGGGGAAGGAATGCAGATTACTGGGTGATGAAATATGCTTCCGACAAGCCTTTTACTTATGCAGACCTGAGAAGCGAGTATCTCCCTTACGAGTACTTTGACTCATTCATCAACAGGAAAATCTATACCTGCAATACAATACGCACTCCGTACTATGACGAGATAATGCTCTATCCTGAGTATCTTCTCGCCGACATGATACATATTTTCCATCCGGAACTTCAGCTGCCGGAGAGATATAAGCAGAGGTATTATTTCCCGATGCAATAAAAGCTATCTGAATTTGCGGTATTCCCAGTGAGGCACCGGAATGTATCCGTTGCCGTGGATGTCGTGCGCGTCAGTGGTGGCGATGAATATGTTCTCGTCAAAGGCCTTTATTCTGTTCTCGACAGCCATAGCCTCCCGCTTGGCCACCACCATCATTATCACTTTCTTCTCATTGTCAGTGTAGAGACCGCTGGCCTCAAAGTAAGTGCCCGAGCGATGCATTTCATTGATAATGAAGTCTTTGACCTCTTCTATATTGTCACAGACAATGAACATAAGGCAGTTCGGATTCTTGCCCATCAAAATGTCGACGGTCTGGCCGTAGATGAAGATTGTGAACCAAGAGTAGAGAGGAATGGAGATATCCTTGAATGCTACCAGACCGAAGAGAACTATAATTGAGTCGATGATTATGATCATATAGCTCAGTTTGGCCTTGAACTTAATGGAGAGAACTCTGGCAATCACGTCGCTGCCGGCGCTGGTACTGTTGGCGCTGATTGTAAAGAACACTCCGATACCCAGAATGACACCTCCGTAAAAGCAGGAGAGCAGGGCATCGTTCACTATGATTCCGTCCTTTGTAATAGCTGTGAGAATATCCGTGAAAGCGGCAACCGAAAGAAAAGTTACCACGGTTCTTCCTCCCGACCGAAGCCCCAGCACTTTGGTTGCGACAAACATTATCGGAATGTTGAAGCAGAGGGCCATTATACCCATAGGCAGTCCGTCAGGGGCAAAACTGAACACTCCGGAAGTGAGGTGGTGTATTATGATAGTTATACCGTAGATACCTCCCGGAACTATTTTGTGCGGGGATATGAAAAGAACATAGGCTACAGCCTGCAGGGCTGCGCCCAGAATAATCTTGGTATAGTCGATGACAAGATTCTTAGTCGATTCTTTCATTTGATGCCTTCAGGGATTTAGTTGTTTTATCGAAAATGATACCTTCTCTTTCGAAATATGCCGGGAACAGATTGCCGTCAATCAGTTCGTCGGGGGTTCCCGATACCGTGTCGAGGTTATTGCCCATAAGCCATATTCTGTCAGCCATCTTCAGGGCATTGTCCAGGTCGTGGGTGGAGAGGAGAATGGCTTTGTTCTGCTCTTTGGCCAGCTTCCTGAGAAGGATCATGGTCTCTATTCTCGAAGTGGCGTCCAGAAAAGCTGTCGGCTCATCCAATATCATAATAGGGCACTCCTGAGCAAGTGTTTTTGCTATCATAGCCTTCTGTCTCTCACCGTCGGAGAGTTCGCTCACATATTTTGACGCCTTGTCGCTCATACCGACGGCGCTGATGGCGTTTGTAACAATAGCGCGGTCATTCGCATTCAGGTGTCCGAAGAATCCGGTATGAGGCTGTCTGCCGAGGGATACCAGCTCATACACCGTGATTCCGCCGACATTTGTCCTGTCAGTCAGTACGACGCCTATCAGGGTGGCGTATTCTATCTGGCTGAACTGGTCGATATTTTTTCCGTCCAGAAGGATTTCTCCGGAGAGCTTCTTCTGGAATCTGCAGACAGTACGCAGCAGTGTGGATTTACCCACGCCGTTGAGTCCCAGCAAGCATGTCACTTCCCCGCTTTTGAGAGTGAGGTCGATATTCTCACGGACTATCTCGCGCCGTCCGCCTCTCGAGATATAACCTACTGTGAGATTGTTGATTGTAAGTTCCATGCTAATTGAAGTACTGTATGTTTTTCTTGTTGACTATCACGTATATCACTATCGGGGCTCCTATAATAGGAGTGATGGCGTTCAAAGGGAGAATTGTGTTTGTCCCCGGAATCACCGTAAACAGGTTGCAAAGCAGGGCTATGCAGGCTCCGGAGAATATAGTGACCGGCACCAGATGGTTGTGGTTGGAGGTCCCCAGCAGAAGCCTTGCTATGTGAGGCACAGCCAGGCCGATGAATGAAATCGGTCCGCAGAATGCAGTCACCACGGCTATCAGCAGTCCGGTGCACAGGAGAATCATCATTCTGGTCACCTTGATGTTCACTCCCAGATTCTCGGCATACTGCTCTCCGAGAAGGTAGGCGTTGAGAGGTTTAATGAGCAGAACGGAAAGGATGAGCCCCACGATGCAGGCGCAGCTGAAGAACGGCAGTTTCTCGATCGATACGCTGCTGAAGTCGCCCATTCCCCACATCACGTACTGGTGAACCTTGTCGACCGAAGCGTGGTAATTGAGGATGGAGATGGCCGAAGAGGCTATGTATCCGATCATTATTCCTATAATCAGCAACATAACGTTGCTCTTCACCCTTCTTGAGAAGAGGATGATTATGATCAGAATAGCAAAAGCGCCTGCAAGGGCGGCCATCACGGTGGCAACATAGCCGGCAATCGAGCCGATGCCTCCGGTGAGGAGCATAATTATGGCCACACCCAGGTTGGCTCCGTCACTGATACCCAGAATCGACGGTCCCGCGAGAGGATTCCTGAAAAGGGTCTGTAACAGCAATCCGCTGACAGCCAGAGAAGCTCCTCCGAAGAGGGCCGTCACCGCCTGCGGTATTCTGGTATTGAGAATGATGAAAGACCACGCTTTGTTGCTGCTCTGACCGTCACCGAACAGGATGTTGAAAATCTCCCGCAGAGGGATCTTCACTGCACCGTACCCTATGTTGAAGGCGAAGAGAAGAAGTAACGCAATTACAAGGAGAATATATGTAGCCCTGTGTTTTCTCATTTCTTATCTACTGTCATTAAGTCGTTCGTAGACCAGTTTAAGACTGATTTAGAATCCATATCCAGTTCGGTAATTGTCTTCTCTATCATATAACGCTTGTTACCCAGAGCATAATCATTGATAAACTCCATAATAGCGTCATACTCGACGATATTGAAGGCGCTTACTTCGTGCGACCTTCCTTCATATCTGTAGAATACATACGGATATCCGGCCTGCCTGAACTGTTTTGAAACTACGTTGGAGCCGAAAAAGCCGATGTTGAAAAACTGTATCTTATCGTATGTTACCAGCCTGTCTTTTGTGCCGTGCAGGAAGAATGTCGGAGCGGGAGCCTGTTTTGTATAGGTAGGAGCCCCCTTTCTGCTGAAAATGGCGCCGGAGCACGAAACGACTCCCGCAAATCGGAAACCGTACGGCATATATGCCACGAATTCAGTGTTGTTGGCCAGCTCATAGTCCATCTGTAGGGCGGTGATTGCCCCTGCGCTTGTTCCGGCCAGAATAATCTTGGATGTGTCCACTTTGAGCTCTTCGGCATTGTCTAAAATGTATTTCACAGCAGAATAGACATCCTCTACGGCCATATGGACCGCATCCTCAAGCGGTTTTACCATCCCGACGACACCAGCAGTCGTCTTCCCCTTAAGTCCGAGTCTGTAATCGGGGGCTACCGCTACGAAGCCGTCCGATGCAGCCCTTCTGCAGAAACCGGTAACATAATTCTCTTTCTGACCGTTTAATATGAAGCCTCCTCCGTAGATATAGATTATGCAAGGATGCAGCGCCGCTCCGTCGCTCGGGAGATATACATCCATCTTCAGATCGCA
>JAGDBY010000071.1 GCA_017958765.1 Bacteroidales bacterium
GCTGGAGTCGAACCAGCTGAAATCTGTCCAGGTTTTCAGGATGAGGGATATAGCCTCTGTCTGGGTCTTTGCGGGAACCGAGTTGTAATTGGGGACCGAACGATTGTCTGCCATAATGCCTCCTACCAGACTCGAAAGCGGAGCCAGAGCCCTGTCGACTCCAAGGAAAACGAAGTCTGCGAAAAGGTCCTGATAAGTCTGCTCGACATCCTCGCCGGATATCCACTGCGCTGCATTGGAGGCTACCCACTTGAGACGCTTTACGATAGTACCCGCGAACTCGAAAGGATCGTCTCCCAGATCGCCCGAAAGGGCGCGCGGATCCGGATTGCCGTCAGTAAGGGGAAGGTATAGATACTCCGGTTTGCCGTAATGGCTTTCGAGCCACGACTCACGATCGAGCGTATCGTCGTAAAGCCAGCGAATCGCGTAGATATCATATGTTCCAAGCTGAGAGACAACCGTCTCCACTCCCCTCTCCTTGTCTCCCGGAAGGGCCAGAAGATTGAAGAGGACGTTGTCGGTGACGGAAGCGGTGATGCCGCGGACCGAGGTGAAGGCAGGATCACGGAGCTGCTTGGGCGAGTAGGCGTGGCTGCCGGCCATATTTCGCGTCAGTCCGAGACACAGTCCGAAGGTCGACATAACGCGGGCCTTGAGAGCCTCGGCTACCGCATCCTGCGGCACATTGTAACTCTGATAGCGGGGATCCACATCGCTCATAAAGACCATTCCTTCCTTTCTGACCGACGAAACGAAATCGGACGGCACGGTCAGGCCGAAAGAGAGAATCTCCCCTGTCTGAGGGTCTGTGATAAGATGAGCGCTTACTGAGGTCCCTCCGCCAAGCATAACTGTATTGACCAGAGGGTTACACGCATTGAAATCTTCTGCCGGGAAGGGGCGGACGACTATCTTGTCTCCAATTCCGGCCTCACGGAAAGCCTTGTTCCACTCAAGCAAGCCCTCGCTGACGGCATTCCTCCAGGGCTCCGCAAGCAGAGTGTCTATGTAGACCTCGATCCTGCGGTCTTCCTGAAGATTCCATCTTGAGGCCCACTTCAGATCGCGATAACCCTGAGCGGCAGCATCCAGAGAGGGATAGCTGACCGTACGGGTTCCTATGCGGTCGTCCGCCTTCAACGGCTTCAGCCCGCTTTCAGGCAGAAGGGTGATGCAGGTTTCGACATCGCCTGTAAACTTGTAAGTCTCAGCCAGTTCTCCAAATATGCCACCCAGTTTGATATCATAAGTCAGAGTGCGAAGGACACCTACGCTGCCGGGATATGAACTGATGCCTTTTATGGCGCTCAATTCTTTCTTGAAGGCAGCAGTCGAAATCCTGTAATCTCCATAGGGATTGCCCTTGAGACTTGCGACATCCTTCTGGGAAGGATCCAGGAATTTGTCCGCCTCGATTACGAACAAGGTGCTGTCCGCGCTGCGATACTTGATAGGCAGCGCATAGACTATGGCATCAGTCCTGGAAAGGCTCATAGCCCGGGCGATACCGGACTCTTCGGACGTAAACGGAGCCGCCGGATCGAGGAACAGGAGCAAGGAATCAGTCCTGTCTACCTTATAAGCCCTAGAGGATGAAATGTCTGTTCCGACAGGTACCGAAGGGTTGGAGGTAGAACGGATGATGGAATTGACGAGGACTCTCCTGCCCATTACAGAATCCGGGATCTCGAGGAACAGCTTTTCTTTCTGCTTGTAGACAGTCAGGAAGGAAGACTCGCTCTCCAGATTCTTTCCGGAGCGGAACTTCTCATAGGGTGTCTGGGCCCAGAGCGAGGTGCCGAGGACAGTCCACAACAGTATGTATGAAACCAACTTTCTCATTTTGCAGAAGTTCCGTAATCGATATAATAAAGGAGAAGTTCGTAGTGGGCCTTATCAAGAGCCTTCGCATTCTTCATCCTGGACTGTATAGTATCTTTCACCTTGGAAAGAACCGCATAATAGTCGGCTGCGGAGATGTCTCCCCTGTTGAAAATAGCCCTGGGAACCCACTCGAAGCCGCTGACGGGGCTGTATGTCATTGTTCCGAATTCATAATCTACGCCTTCCGAAAGCTCAGAATATGCAGCCGAATTCGCCTTTGCAGGAACCTTCATTCCGGCAGTAGTGAGAAGAGACAGGACGAACTCTCTCTGATACATACGCTGCTCGGCAGTGAGGCCTTTCTTGCGGGGCTTCTTCCAGGTAAAGTCATATATCATATCCATACACTCGGAGAAGCCGAATTCCTCGGTATCGACTCCGTCTGAAAAGGCGCAGAAATACGGACGGGTAAGAAGAGTACTGAAGATAGCTCTTCTTAGGGTAAACGACGGAGAACCGATGACGGGAAGTTTATCCAAAATCGCCTTGTCCTCTATCCAGTCGAGTTTGTCAAGCATCGAAAGGGCCTCTTTCAGGCAGTCTTTCTGCTTGCTGCCCGGAACATTCTGGAAACGCTTCTGACCGTCTCCTGCCACTATTTCGTTGCGGTAAAGACCGCCCACATTCATAAGTATATGGTTCGCATAGCGCAGATACTGATTCACTATTCCCTGATAAACAAGGGTACGGTACTCATAATCAGGATCTCCTTCTGAAAGCCAGTCCATAAAACCGGAGGTGACAAGCTTAAGGTTGCTTACTCCATATCGGCTAGCCTTGATTACGTCGTCTCCCAGATCTTCATTCTGATTCCTGGGGTCGAAATATCCATATGAAAGCTGCTGCTTTCCGTATCTGTACCACGGAGCCACCTTCAGCGAATCGGTAATCATCTGCCTGCATATCGCCGACTCCTCGGCGAAACTATTCGCCTCGGGGATGGGGGCATAGCCCCATCGTATAGCCCAATAATCGTATTTTCCGAAGTCCGGGGGCGTCAGCTTGACCTTGTCTCCGGGCTGCGCTACATAGTTGAAGCGCGCATAATCCATAATCGAATAGGTTGTACCGTTCTGGGCGGTGAAGGCGGGATTGCGAAGTTTCTCGACCGGGATGCAGGAGGAAGCGCCCATATTGTGCATCAGTCCGAGGCAGTGGCCGACTTCGTGGCGGACTACATATTCGAGCGCGTCGCCGAGTTTCTCTCTGGGAATGTCGATCGTGCGCACGCTCTTGTCTGCCTGGGCGGTCTGGATGAACATCCACTGGGATACCAGCCTTACGACATCGTGGTACACATAAACAGACGCGTTGATGATTTCTCCGGTACGGGGATCTACCCACGAGGGGCCCATCGCGTTCTGGATTCCTACGGGCTGATAGCGTATGCAGCTGTACTTGATGTTGTCAGGATCGAACTCGGGATCTTCTTCCGGAGTCGGGAAGTCGCGCGCGACAACCGCATCCTTGAAGCCGATGCGCTCGAAGGGCTTGCTCCAGTCGTTTACGGCCTTATAAATGTATGGTTTCCACCACTCGGGGAAGCAAGGATCGATGTAAAAGACTATCTGCCTGCCGGGCTCCACTCTCCAGCGATTCGCCAGCCAGATTGTCTTGGAGGACGTTCCTACGCTCGACATGGTCTGGCGCCGGGTAAAGAAATAACCGATGCGGGGATCTGCCACACGCGGGCAGTAGTTGTTGTCCGGGAGCAGAAGAATCGAGTAGCACATCTGAGCTGTAAGGGGCTGTTTGTCCAGCACTTTCCTGCCGCTGAATTCAGAAAGCGAGAAAGAATAGGTGCGCGAAACTATCACCGAGACATTATCTTCGAAGGCTTTTGCGTCCTCTACGAAGGAGTACTCTTTCTTGTACTGTTTATCGACTTTGTAACGATCGTAGGTAGAGTAGCCTACGAAGGGAGAGAAATCCTCGTTATCCGCGAGGAAATAGTCTGTGACATCGATGACCGCGCTGCTGTCGGGCGAAAATGCCTTTATGTCGAAACTCGCGAGTATAGCTCCGGGAGTGCTGTTGAAAAGCTCCAGATCGTCAGAGACATATTCGACATTACACTCGCGTATCTGAACTTTCTCGCCTTCCTTTACAAGGCTTATCAGCTGCAGGCCCTGCTTGGAGCCTACCAGACCTGCTCCATTGTCGCTGATCGACTTGACGGTAGAGCCCAGTACCAGATCGCGCCCATAGAGGGAATCCGGGATCTCAAAGTAAGTCTTGCCCTTCTTTATGTGGACAGTGACAAGGCCCTTGCGAGTCTGGGTATCAGGGCCGAGCAGCTTCTCATAAGCGCTCTTTTCGGGAGCGGCAGTGCTGTCCTTCTTTTCTTCCTGGGCATATGCGGGAGCCGCCGCCGAAAGCAGGGCTGCAAGGAACAATATGAAATACTTATTCTTCATTATCTGAGTGTTGTACAAATCGCGGTAATATCACCGAAACCTCCAAAAGAACCGTAATCGCCATTGAAGGTAAACAATCCGGTAGAGACGTTGAAGCCCCTGAGATAGATCTTGCCCTCTCCGGTAACGCTGTTCTGAGTAACTATGATCAGCATCGACCTGTGTGTGGGCAGCAGGAAATTGAAATCGGCTATTGCCTGATTTCCGGTTCCATACCAGGCCTGCTTATACTGTAAGATTCGGGTTATCTTCTCATCGGCAGACGCCGGCTTCCAGCTCAACTTCTTGTTCTGGGTAATATTGCCGGAAATCACGGTTGAGTAAATAGTATCATCAGTAGCGTAGAAGACAAGGTCGGCATTGTCGCAGAAAGCGATCGAAACTGCATCCTCGATCTTTTCTCCCACGAAATCTACGGCGGATAGAACAGGACCTGTATTAGTCTGCTCGGCGATAACTATATGATACTCATTATTCTTGTCCTTGATAAGGAAGCCCAGCCTCATTCCTCTCAGACCGCCGCCCATCAGACACTTGGCATTGTCTGTCGGGAAGGAGAATGCGCCGGTTGCGTCGATAGCTGCCATACCTCCGCCCATCACCTGCAATACGGTCATAGCGTAGAATTTTCCGTCAATCTCATTGAAAATACCGGCAATTCCCTGCTGCAGTGCAGCTGAACCTACATTGTAAGGGGTGAAATTGAGCGGGTTTTCAGGCGACTCGGGCATCTTAGAAAAAACATTGTCGATATTGCTCAGATGACTGAAACACTTTCCTCCAATGAACATAGTGGAGGCATAGCCGCCCCAGTTGAACATAATGCTGGGGCTGAATGAAGTAACATTCTTAGTGCTGAAAAGCTGAATGTCTTTTTCTCTGGGAGTGAAGGTGAGAGGATCGATTGCGGTGACGTGATTCTCGCTGCCCACAAGGATACGGGGCTCATTGAAAACGGCGTTGTCTGAATCCAGGGTCTGATTAAGGCAGGTCAACTTCTCAGGGAACGGCTCTCCGTTTGAGCGGGCGTAAAGGCCACGGGTCACGCGCGCGCTTCCAGTAAAACCATATGTCAGCTGAGGGCTGGCGATTATATCGAATTCGGAGGTGACCCCGTCCGGATTTGTATACCCGACCAGGATTCCCTCTCCCAATGAAGAGCCGACACTCATCTTACAGCTCTTGATAGCCTGCAGACCGGTCTCGGGATCAGTAACCCTCACATCCAGAAGGTAAGACATTACGGAGGGAGTATTGTTGACTTTGTATACCAAGGTAGACTCTGTACCGATCTCAGCACGAGGGTTGCCATCGTTCGCCGTGATATCGACTTCCCAGAGATACTCTAGCTGGTCCCCCGTCTTCGCGCCCATATAAGCCTTTACCGACAAGGTTATTTCCTCGCCGTAGACCACATTGAGCTCCTCAGGCAAACCGGTTATGATGATATCCGGAATTATCTTGTCCGCCTCGGTGCTCAAGTCCTTGTAGCAGGACACGAAAACGAGACAGAACAATGAGACAATTATATGTGTTACCTTCTTCATACTATAGGTTGTTCAAGGTTTCAAGTATCGTCGGAGGGGTTTGGCCCGGAGCAAGCCCCTCGCCCATACCTACTCCTACCGCGTATCCTTTGAACGACTCGTAGTCGCTGCTGTGACGATAGGGATTACCCGGATTAGCCAGGTCGTGGGCCCGTACATACTCCATTACGTCGTGATTGGCAGACATCCACCAGGTTGTGATTTTATAGACAAGACTGGGGTCTTCCTCGACATATTTTTTACTGCAGGTATATATTTCTATATCGTCGCCGAAAATATCGACCAATATTTTGTGATAATTCTTGCTGTATGATCTGCTTATATAGAGCCACCAGTAACGCCAGACCTGCTCTTTGGGTCTCTCATAACTTGCAGTCCAGGCAACTCTTGCAGTAAGATAAGCCCCATATCCTTCTTTAAGATCATCGTTAGGGAGCAGAGTTACTTTTATTTCCTTGCTGTCTTCATCTTCAGAGAGCTTGTTTACATTGAGAACGAGAGAGCCCTTCAGCGCTCCTGCGGGGACTTCGGCGCTTACAACGGTAAAATCTGTTCCTTCCTTTGCGGAGACCTCTTCTATCCGATAGCTGATGGGGCGCGCGTAAGGAGCAACACGACCTATCAGGGTTATAGGCACGGAAATAGTGCGCTGAGGTTCTGTCATGCCTCGCAGCGAGAAACTGTTAGTCACCTGATAGAAACATACTGCGCTGTCTTCCATCTGATATACAGGTATCTCTGACCGCTTGCAGGCTAATGCCAGCAGGCAGACAATAAACATTATGGATATTTTTACTCTCATAGCTCTTGAATATGTCCGTATGAAGTCTCTTCCGTAGGGTACGGGAAAACCAAATTATCGTCGAGACGAGGAACAAGCTCCTCTGTTGTATAAGCAAGGATGGCACCGGGGCCGATCGTAAAGCGTTTACGATAATCGAATGCAGGCATCTCCGCTATAAATTCCCTGACGAACTCCTTCCAAAGGAAAAATTCGGGCTGATCGGAAAGGTCGCAGTTTGTAGGGGTGATTTTGTCGTCTATCCCCCTGTGTTCATTGACAGCGTTGATCGCATCAGCCGCGCTGGGAATGTCATTCGAATGGATGGCCGCCTCCGCACACATAAAGTACAGTTCAGGGAGACGGATCATCGGCTGCCTGTTCTTGAATGTAGAAGAGCCGTTGGTATAATACTTATAGATATAGTACCCGTCCACCGTAATTTTAAGCATTAGTGCAGGACCTCTTACATCTCCGATAAGAGTGACCGGACTTTCAGAGCTGTCTCCGGCATAAATGTATGGAGACTGATAAAGTTCTGAGACTACATCGTTGCTCAGCAAGATACGACCGCCTCCGCTTCTGTATTCAGTGAAGAAATAAGTCTGAACGATGCTGGAGTAATCAGGAATTTCAAGCGTGAAAATATGTTCGCAGGAGAAAGTCCAGTCGCGTTCGTCGTTGATTGTTTTGTTGACCATCTCGACCGGATCCAGCCAGGTCACAACCTGCTTCTCCAGGACCTCATCGATTATATTCTTTGCGAGAGCGGCAGCTTCCGAGTATTTATGCTGCCACATCAGGACTCTCGCTTTGAGAGCACGGGCGGCATACCAGTTGAGATGATAGGTTCGTTTGTTCCAGAATCCGTCTGCATTGATTGCTTCCTCGAAACTTTCCGACATCTCATTGCAGATTGGATCGACCTCCAGCAGGCTGATTGCCTCATCGATATCCTTGAGCAGCAAAGCCGCCGTAGCGTCATATGAGAGCTGAACAGTCGGTTCTTTCTGATACGAAATGACATAAGGCACTGTCAATTTACCGGCATTGTCTCCAGTCCAATCGGGTAGTCCCCACATCCTCATGATGTCGAAATGGAGGTAAGCGCGCAATCCAAGCAGTTCTCCGCGCATCAGACGATACTCCGTTTCGTCTTTTATTATGTCTCTGCGGTTTTCCAGTTCCAACAATATTTTATTGATATTGGCTATGACGTTATAGCCTTCCCTCCACATCGAATTGATTATGGGCTCAGTATAAACCGTAGTATAACGCCTGTTCTGCAAATCATTGAACAGCGCCTGACTCTGCTTGCAATAAGGCTCGCCGGCAAGGCCCGTTACAAACCAGGAATAATCCGCGCCGTAACACGACTGTGACCCCATCATAAGATACACTCCGCTCAAAGCTTCGTGGAATCCCGCCCTTGAAGAGAAAAGACGGTCGGCTGAAATCTGCGTCGATGAGGTTGCCTCCAACCAATTGTTGCAGGAACTCAGCGACAGCAGCGCAATTGTTAATATGATTATTGTCTTTCTCATTTTCTAGAATGTTGCAGTAACGGAGAAGGAGAAGGAGCGGGCGTATGGATATGAAGTACCGCGCTCTATCTCGATTGAAGAAAAGGTATAGAGGTCATTGGCATAAAGTGTAGTCCTGAGACGCTGTATGCCTATTTTCTTCAGGCTCTTCAAAGGGAATTCCCGGTAAAGAGAAACCGAAGAAATATTGAGTACATTGTTTTTCTGCACGAAACGGGAGGTAGGCATCGTCAGATGAATATTGTTATCTATTCCATTTGTATCGGTACTCAGCGTCATACCTCCACCGTCGCGATACTGGGCTACCTGTCCGGGTTCATACCATCTTCCCGTAAAGATACGCCGGTCTACATTGAACTCGATATAAGTATTCTCTACCTTGTTTACCAGAGTACTGTTGTAGAGATATCCGCCTCCATAGAAGGTACATACCAGGTTCATACCCCAGCCTTTTATTTCTCCGTTGAAGCCGAAGTTCCCGTTGAAGAGAGGGTCAGAGGAACCGCTGTAGCGCAGGTCTTCCGCTTTCCAGACATCGGTCAAGCGTCCATTCTGCTTGATGAATATCTCGTCGCCCGTAATCGGATCGATTCCGAGAGAAGGGACCGTCCAGATGGCGTGGAGCGGGACGCCGTCGTAGTATTGGATTACCGGGGAGAGCTGCTTGTTCTCGGTCGCCACGGTCTGCTGCTGCTTGTTGAAAGCCTCCATCGCTTCAGATATCTTCATTACGCGGTTATCATTCGTCGCAATCTTTCCGAAGACGCTGAAATATGATGAGCCCTGCTGATAAAGGGTATAACTCAACTGAAGTTCAACACCCTTGTTGCGAACAAGTCCGAGATTGTCGCTCACATTCGAAAAACCAGTCGAAGGCAATATCGTACGGCTGAAAACCATATTGTTGGTATCAGCTATATAAGCGTCAAACACCAAATTAAGTCTTCCTGTCCTGAAATCTACTCCTAAATTGTAGTCCATCTTCTCCTCCCAGCCCAGATCGGGATTTTCCATATTGGACAGGTACGCACCTGAGAAGCCGTTGTAATAACCGCTGCTGAAATAGCGGTATACAGGCAGGGACTGGTTTGTAGTGAAGTTCTGGTTACCCGAAGAGCCAAGAGACGCCCTGAGCTTGAGCTGCCTGACCCAGGATATATAATCCTTTACGAATCTCTCGTTGTGGAGGTTCCAGGCAAGTCCTGCGCTCCAGAAGACACCCCAGCGGTTGTTTGTGCCGAATACCGACGAAGCGCTACCTTTGATAGTTGCATCCGCCATATAACGGTTATCGAAAGAATAGCCGGCAGTAAGCAGCGCTCCGAGGTTGCGGTTCAGACCGTCTCCACCCGTAGGGATTGCGTCCTGGGCATACTGACGGGCATAGGTAATGGAGTGCATATTGCTGTTGGGGAAACCCTCGGTATAGTGCGTTATTTCCTCATACGATGTTTCGGAAATGTTGTACTGAGCAGTTGCGAAAATGTCGTGACGGTCCGCGAACTTCTGGTTGAACTGGGCGGAAAGATCCGCGGAGAAAGTAGTGTAACGGCCGTTGGTAGCATCGTACGAACCCTTCCTGAGAATATAAGCGTCATCATTGCTTTGATACTTTATAACGAAAATGGTGTGCTCTGCAGGCATAAAGTCTTCCGAACCGGTGCGCTGGCTGTTGACGCCTGCTCTTCCGACCAACTTCAAGCCCTTCAACATCTGATACTCAACATAAAGGTTGTCAGTGAAATCCATATACTCATTTGCGTAGCGGGTACCTATAGTAGCGTTGTACATAGGATTCACGACGGCATGGCCGTAGGTGAAGCGATGGCCGTCGCTTCCGGTATAGCCGTTGAAGAGTATCTTTTTCAGGTTGCCGTCTTCGTCGTAGGGAGTATAATAGGGATTGAGCGCGGTGTACTCCGAAAAATTCCCGTAAGGAGAATTTTCATTGTTCATAAACGCTATGCTCATAATATTCCTGAAGGTATATTTCCCAAGACGGTAAGAAAGGTTGACGTCTCCGGAGATAGTCTGGCGGAACGACCCCTTCATGGCGCCGTTCGTATTGTTGTAGGCAAAGCTGGCGATCGCCTTGATGTCTTTTCCGCCAAGTTCTACGCTAAGGGAGTGTTTGTGGCTGATTCCAGTGCGGAGAGGTTTGGAGAGCCAATAGGTATCCTCTCCTTCCAATGCCTTCTTGAGACGCAGATTGTACAGTTCGATAGCGGAAGGAATCGATTCGCTGAAGTCTTGATTCTCATAGAATCCGTAGCGCCTTTCGACCTCGAGCTTTTCCAGAGAATTGCAAAGATTGTAGCTGGTAAGGTCAGGGGCCTCGACAGAAACGCTTCCTGTATATGTTACCTGGCTGCGGCTTCCGGTAAGAGCCTTCGTCTCGATGACGATAACGCCGTTTGCGCCCTTCGAGCCATAGATAGCCTTGGCGGAAGCATCCTTCAGGATAGTTATGCTCTGCACCCTGTTCATATCCATATCGGTAATCTTCTGAAGAGAAGTCTCGAAACCGTCCAGGATAAACAGAGGAGTATTACCGGAGTTAAGGTAATCGCTCTTGAGGGACTGAGTAGTAGCAGTAGAAAGGGTTGATGCGCCGCGAATCTGGATATTGGCCATCGCGTTCGGGTCCGAACCGGCCGCCAGGTTCTCCAGAACGACCATCGAAGGATCAATATTCTTCAGGGATGCAATGACGTTGGTGTTGGACATCCTCTTGATCTCATCCGAGGTGACTGACTGAACAGATCCTGTAAATGTCTCCTTGTTTCGGGTAAAAATACCTGTCACGACCGCCTCTTCCAACATCTCGGAATCCGGCTCCAAATATATCTCAAGAGGTCCTTTCACATCGGCCACCCTGATTTCCTGACTCTTATAACTGACTATCTCTACAGTAAGAACGGCATTGACGGGAACTCCGTTCAACACGAATTTTCCGTCTATATCAGTAGTAATGCCCAATCCCAGTTTACGGCTTATGACCGCAACTCCCGGGAACGGTTCTCCATTCTCATCATACACGACACCCTTCACCTGACGGGTTCCTTGAGCCGAGAGAGGAGGAGCGAAGACAGATACAGACAACAACGCCGTCAGAAGGCATATAATTAACCTTTTGAGAAATGACATAAGATATACTACTACTGTTCTGGATTCAAATATAGGTTTTTCTATCTTGAGTTCCAACAGGTTAGCCAAATTTTTGATATTAATTAATTTTGTCTATATTTGCATCCGCATAAGGTGCTTGGGCCGGGAGGTTAGGCACTGGTCTGCAAAACCAGTTAGAGCGGTTCAATTCCGCTAGGCACCTCAAAAAAAAGAGCGCGAATTTCGCGCTCTTTTTTTTAGGTGCCATTGGCACTATTATCACCCTGCACCCTCAAGGGACTGTGGGGCGTACCCCCCAGACCCCCTGCCTTCATTAACGGTAGCGCATAATTGCGCTCTATTTTAGA
>JAGDBY010000072.1 GCA_017958765.1 Bacteroidales bacterium
TCAAGGCGCACTGCACCGTAGTTGAAGCACGCAACACAGAGGAAAAGTCATTCGATTCTGGTGAGATTACGAGTTCCTCTGACATAAGTAGTCCTCAAAAATCGTTCTCTGACGTAGATTTCGACGAACTTTAGTATTTGACAGTTAAAGAGTGCCGCCAGAGCGGCACTTTTTTTTATATCACCCATACGAGCCTTTCCGCTATCAACACCAGCAGCAGGAAGAGACACGCATATCCTCCTTTTTTCAACTCGGCCCTTTCAGTAAAGAACATATAGAACAGGGCCGAGAACGGAATCATCGGGAGCATCCATATCTGAGCCATGCCGTCTCCGAAGAGCACCGAAATTGCGGTGAGAAAGAGCAGGTACAGGAACATATCGGTCTGAAAGGCTGCCTTAACCACGTTTATTGCTCGTAATGATGACAGAATCCTGACCAGCGCCAGTACAGCCACAATCAGAAGCAGGATGTTCTTTATCAAAGAAGCCGTTTTCACAGGAAGAATGCAGATGCTGAAGGCGGTCATCTCCGACCACAGCTCCTGAAGCAGACCTACTATACTCTCCTCTCCCGAGAATATCGCAACTCCTCCTATCAGCATCACATACGGGAATAGGAAGCCCAACAGGGCGTTCGCCGTAGCTTTAGGCTTATTGTCGAATCGGTATATGCTCATCGGCAGTAACAGAAGGAATGCCCAGGTTAACGGAGAGAAAAAGAACGACGACAATGCGAGGAGAAACATCATCATAAATGCCGTTTCCTCATTCTTGTCTCTCTTCTGAAGGGTACTCTGAAATATCATAACTACCGCAAACAGCAACACCGCAATCAGGAAAGGCTCGAAAGTGAACCTGACCGGCAATGTACATACAAGCAGGGCATAGAATGCGGCCACATATACCGAATCGGACGCAGTATAGAATCTGTAGTAGAGAAAGACCAGAAAAGAGATCAGCGCCAGGAGAATGAAACCCAGCGAATACGACACCGGCCCCACTCTGAGCTGGAATCCTAAAAAATCCCTGAGGAGATAGTACTTTTGAGGATCTGCAGTGGACGCAACCGGAATAAAGAATGAACTTGCATAGAACAGAATCAGAAAGAACAGTACCGTCACACTGTATTTCCTTATGTCAAAGAGTCTGCTCATTTCCCATAGTTGATAATGTCGTCAGCAATATCGCTTCTGTAATAGCAATCCTTGAAATCTATCTCTTCCACTGCATTGAATGCCTGCTCTTTAGCCTTTTCCACTGTAGAGGCGTTGGCTGTTACTGCCAGAACGCGGCCGCCTGAAGTTATCACACCTTCGCTGCTGCTCTTGGTACCGGAGTGAAATACGGTAACATTCTTCACGGAATCAAGGCCGTAGATAGGATAGAAAGATTTATACTTTTCAGGATAACCTCCTGAAGCAATTATCACGGTCACTGCTGCCTGAGGGGAGAATTCCACCTTCTCATCGGCGAGTCTGCCCGTTGCGGCTGCTTTGAGATGAGACAGGAAGTCGCTGTCAATTCTGGTCATAACTGCCTCTGTCTCAGGGTCTCCCATACGGACGTTATACTCTATCACATACGGATCGCCTCCGCAGTTCATAAGCCCCAGGAATATGAATCCTTTATAGTCAATCCCCTCTTTCTTAAGCCCTTCGACGGTTGGCTTCACTATTCTCTCTTCCACTTTGCCCATGAATTCTGCGTCGGCAAAAGGGACCGGAGAAACTGCTCCCATTCCGCCTGTGTTCAGACCGGTATCCCCCACTCCGATTCTCTTGTAGTCCTTGGCCTCCGGCAGAATCACATAGCTGTCGCCGTCAGTCAGGACGAAGACTGAGACTTCGATACCGCTTAGGAACTGTTCTATAACGACTTTCTCGCTGGCCTTTCCGAATTTGCCCGAAAACATCTCAGCAATGCACTCTTTTGCAGCATCGATATTCTCTTCGATGATAACTCCCTTACCGCCTGCCAGGCCGTCAGCCTTCAGAACAAACGGAGAATAAAGTTTGTCCAGAAAAGCATAGGCTTCTTTAACCGTAGAAGAATCAAATGTCTGAAATGCCGCTGTCGGAATAGAATACTTCGCCATAAACCTCTTGGCGAAATCCTTGCTCCCTTCCAGCTGAGCTCCCTTGGCTCCAGGGCCGATAATCATCAGAGAAGGAAATCTCTTCAGAAGGAAATCTCTCAGGCCGTCCACCAGCGGCTTCTCAGGGCCTACCACGACCAGGTCGATATCGTTCTGAATGATCTGCTGGGCTATCAATTCGAAGTCGTCA
>JAGDBY010000073.1 GCA_017958765.1 Bacteroidales bacterium
AGATCTCAAAGAGCGTTAAATACGGCGTCAAACTTCAGGGAGTGAAGATTCTTGAGGTATCGGCCGACAGGCCTTCCCTGAGACTTGAACTGAGCGACGGAACATTGATAAATACTTCACTCATAGGCGGCTATAATGCCGACAATGTCCTGGCGGCCCTTGCAGTGGGAAGCTATTTCGGGGTGGAGCAGGATAAAGCGGTCAAGGCCGTCGAGGCGTATACTCCTTCCAACAGCAGGTCTCAGCTGGTCAAAACCGCTGAGAATGTCCTGATTGTAGATGCTTACAATGCGAATGTGGCCAGTATGACCGCGTCCCTGAAGAATTTTGCATCTACAGGGTTTGAAAACAAAGTGCTCATTCTCGGGGATATGTATGAGCTGGGTGACTATTCAGAGCAGGCCCACAGAGATATTTTGGCCTTGGCTCACACAATAACTGATGAGATATATCTTGTAGGAAGGGGAGAATTCAAGAAGGTGGCTTCGCCGGATGATAAAGTGTTCGGATCTTCGGCAGATCTAAAGGAATATCTTCTTAAGAATCCTCTGCGGGGAAGAACCGTTCTGATAAAAGGTTCCAACAGCAACAAGTTGGGAATATTGAAAGAGGCTCTCTAGAAACGGAGCCTGTCGAAAGTCAGTTTTCCTCCTGAAAGGAAGTACTTTAGAATGATGCTGCCTTCGTAGTGGCCTATGTCGTTATTCTCTTCAGTGAAGACTGAAGGCTCCACGTCTTTGCGCATTCTGAAATAATCTCTGTGAGCTTTGCAGACAGCGCCAAAATAGCTAAATTTCCCGGTGACAAGGTATACCAGTGCAGAGCACCAGTCAAGAAACTTTCTGATGGTAATCAGACGCCAGCGCAACTTGGAAGGGAGATTCTTACGGAGCATCAACAGGTTGTTGCGGTAGTTCAGATAGAGCTTCCGCGGAGAATTGTTTGGCAGAGCTCCTCCGCCGAGGTGATATACCTTAGCCGAAGGGACAGCCCATACGTGAAATCCCATCAATTTAGCTCTCCAGCAGAAATCTATCTCCTCCATATGGGCGAAGAAAGACTCGTCCAGCCCTCCCAGATGGTGATACAGACCGGAGCGGACCACCATACAGGCGCCGGAAGCCCAGAATACCTCTTCGGGCTCGTCGTATTGACCGAGGTCTTTCTCTATGTTCTTGAGAATTCTGCCGCGGCAGAAAGGGTATCCGTAGTGATCTATGAAGCCTCCGGCGGCTCCGGCATACTCGAATCGGTCGCGCTCAGAGTAGGAGAGCATTTTAGGCTGGCAGACCCCTACGTCGGGATTGTCCTCCATAAAGGAGATCAGTGTGTCGAGCCATCCTTCGGTCACTTCTACATCCGAATTGAGAAGCACGTAATAGTCGGCTTCGACCTGCTGCAGGGCCCGGTTATAGCCGCCTGTAAAGCCGTAGTTGCGGTCAAACGGGATAATCTGGACCTGCGGATAATTGTCGTGAAGCCACCTTATGGACCCGTCAGTGGATCCGTTGTCGGCTACGACGATAAAATAGTTGGGGTTTTGTGTAAAATGAAGAACGGAGGGCAAATACTTTTCAAGCATCTGCCTTCCGTTCCAATTCAATATGACGACGGCTACGTCCACTTACTTATTTGGTAACCTTTTCAAGCCATTTGACCATGCCGAACATCACGAGCATTGAGATCAGACATACGCCGAAGAACACTGCCCAGCAAATCCATACAGGCCATTTGTTGTACATAAGCGGACCTATCCATAGCAGACCGTTTCCTACTGCGGTAGCGCCCAGCCAGAGACCTTGGCAGAGACCGAGGAGATTCTTAGGAGCTACTTTAGATACGAATGACAGACCGAGAGGTGAAATAAACAGCTCGGCTACGGTCATAAAGAAGTAGTAAACAATCAATACCCACCAGCCGGCTTTAACTGCGCCTGCGCCGAGAGCTTTGAAATCGGTTGCTGAAGGATAACCCTGAGCATTGCAGAATATTGACATAAACAGATATGCCAAAGCTGCGATACCCATACCGATGGCAATCTTGCGAGGAGTTGAGATCTCTTTTCCTTTCCTTGCAAGGCCGGTGAATATAGCCATAATGATAGGAGTCAGTACGATTACGAAGAACGGATTGACTGCCTGCCAAATCTCAGGAGCTACAGCTGATGTGTCGACGAAGTCTCTGGCGAACAGAGACATAGAAGTACCGTTCTGGTGGAATGAGAACCAGAAGAAGACTGCTATGCCGAGCACTGCAAACAGTGCATAAAGACGTTGCTTGAGCTCTTTGGCCATAGCTGCTTTCTCTTCTGCAGTGTATTCGACAGATGTAACGCTGGCCTTCTTGGCAGGGTTAGGAAGTCTGTTCTTAGTGAAGACGAAGATTGCAAGAGAGATGAGCATAGCAACAACTGAAGCTATGAATGAGTAGTGGATACCTGTGTTGAATACCTGCAGGTAATCTTGGCAAGCTGCTAGATTGGCTTGCAGATTCTCGGTGATAGCCACACCTGCTTCAGCTGCAAATGCCTGCAAGTTACCCATTACTTCAGCGGTAACTGCGCCGGCGTTGTTTATATATTCGTGGCAGAGAGCAGGCAGACTGGCATTGTATACAAAGCCGTTCTGACCTAACCACCAGCTGCGGAGAAGAGGCGCAACGAAAGGAGCGATCAATCCGCCGATGTTGATGAATACGTAGAAGATCTGAAATCCTGAGTCGCGTTTCTCTTTTGCCATACGCAAAGCGTCAGGGCCTTCTTTTGCTGCCTCTGCTTCAAAGTTGTCGTACATCTGACCTACGATAGCCTGGAGGTTGCCCTTGAACAGACCGTTACCGAAGGCGATGCAGAACAGAGCAAAGCAAGTGAAAGGAAGAAGCCATCCGATGTTGGTCTGGGTAGTCATAATCGGCACTGAAAGCATCAGGTAACCTGCCGCCATAACTATCAAACCGGACATGATGGTCCCTTTGTAATTCTGTCTGCGGTCGGCGATGATACCACCGACAAGGTTTAGTACGTAAATACCAGCATAAAATACTGAGTAAATGGCAGTTGCTTTCTCATCTGGAAGTCCGAACTTCGAGCATAGGAAAAGAACGAGCACGGCGTTCATAATGTAGTAGCCGAAACGTTCTCCCATGTTGCTTAACGCAGCTGCCAGCAATCCTTTGGGATGTCCTTTTAACATAAGTGTATTAATATTGTTTAGGTTATTATAATATGCCTTTAACTTAACAAAGATAATATTTTTTAGTAAATTTGTAGAGTTATGCGCGTATTAAGAAAGATTTTGGGCTGGGTGCTCTACGCATTTATGTATCTGCTCTCTTTGCTTCCGCTCAGAGTGCATTATCTCTTTTCAGATTTTATTTGCTGGCTTCTCTACAGTGTTTTCGGATACCGGAGAAAGGTTGTTGACACAAACCTTCGCCACGCAGTCAAAGATATTTCAGAGGAAGAATTAAATAAGGTTACAAAAGAATATTACCGTTATATCTCCGATGTTATATGTGAGAATATCTGGTCGATAGGCAAATCTTCCGAGACTCTGATCAGGAAGGGTTTGATAACAGCCGACAGCGCAGAGGAGCTGGCCAGAGTATATCAGACCTACGGCAACATAGTAATGCTGATGCCTCACGCAGGTAACTGGGAGTTTATAACTGCCCTGCCGAGAGTAGTATCGGTCCCTGATTTCGACTATGAGAATCTGGCCGCTGCATACCAGCCTCTCAGCAGTAAGGTGAGCGACTTTATCTTCAAGAAGATGCGCTTTGACAGGATGGAGGGCCGCGGTCATCTTCTCTCTTCCGAGAAGATTCTCCGCTTCGTTCTCGAACATAAGAACGACAAGAGAGTCTACATCTTCATCTCCGACCAGCATCCGTATAAGAATGCAGCGGTGGAGACTCTCTTTTTAGGTCTTCCTACACTTTGGGTTAACGGAGGAGAGGCTATAGCACGGAAATTGAAGCTGCCTGTGGTGTACACTTATATAGCCAGAGTGTCCCGCGGCAAATATCATATGAGAATTACTCTGCTCAGCGAGCACCCTGAGCAGACTGCTCCGGGCGAGATAATGACGCGGTTCTCCGAGCTTCTTGAGAAGGATATAAGGAGCAATCTGCACAATTGGCTCTGGAGCCATAAGCGTTGGAAAAACATTGAAAATTTATATTAAAAGAGATATGAAAAAAGTTCTTATTCTGGCCTTTTCGGCCCTTTTGCTGACTGTTACACATGCCGGTTACGCTCAGAAAGCGGCTCCTGCAGGTGCAGTTATCTATTCTCTTCCGTCAACTACCATTCACCTCAATGTGGTAGCGGAAAGAGATGATTTCATAGCCGGACCTTATGCTCAGTATGCTCAGAAGTATATGGGAGCCGAAGCTCCTACTGAAAATAGAGTTACCTATTCTCTGAAATCGATAAACCTGATGCCTTACGTAGAGGCAGACCCCGCTACGAGATTCGCAATTAACCTGGGCGGAAGGGATGTGGCTGCAGCCAACTTCTTGCAGTTCTGCTCTCAGGGACTGATAGTTATGTCGGACAGTTACACCGGTAAGCAGGAAGTATGGCGCTTCCCGTCTATGGCCAACAACGATCAGTTCGCAGGTAAATCCGTGGAAGGTAATCTGACCAACACCACTACGACGCTTTACCGAAACGTGGCTACGGAAGGCGGGTTCCAGAGAGTGTCTGTCGCTCAGACTCAGGTAGTTCAGAAATCTCTCGACGCCAAGGCGGCCGAGACAGCCAACGCTATCTTCAACCTGCGCAAGAAGAGAGTTGAGATTATCACCGGTGATACAGACGCTACTTTCAGCGGAGAGGCTCTTTCAGCCGCAGTTGCCGAGATCAACAGACTGGAAGAGGAGTATATGACTTTATTCTACGGAGTTCACGCTACATCTATTCAGGAGATGAGTTTCGACGTAGTTCCTAAAGCGGGAGCGGAGAAACAGATGATAGTCGCATTCCGTATATCGGATACCCAGGGCTTGCTTCCTGCAAACAATGTTGCCGGAAGACCTATCGTTCTGGAACTTACCCCTGACCCTGCAAGCGTCTCTTCAACTACCGGAGCCACTCCGGGAAGAAGCAACGATGCATCGCTGGTATATTACAGAGTCCCGGCCACTGCGACTGTCAACATTCTCGACGGACAGCAGATTCTTATGCAGGCCAGGGTACCGGTATATCAGTCAGGCAATCTGCTTCAGTTCAACCTGAATTCTGTAGTTAAATAGGATAATTCAAAATCTAAAAACATATAACAATGACAATCGCTAAATTAAATCCCGAGAGAGTGTGGAAGAACTTCTACGCTCTGACACAGGTACCGAGACCTTCTAAAAAAGAGGGAAAAATCATTGCTTTCATGGAGAAATGGGGCAAAGATCACGGTATCGAGACCTATAAAGATGAGATAGGAAACATCATAATGCGTAAACCTGCCACTGCCGGTATGGAGAATCGCAAAGGCATTCTTCTGCAGGGCCACCTGGATATGGTGCCTCAGAAGAACAATGACAAAGTGCACAATTTCGAGAAAGACCCTATCGAGACCAAGATCGTCAAGATTGACGGTGAGGATTGGGTTTGCGCCAACGGCACCACTTTGGGAGCCGACAACGGCCTCGGCGTAGCGATCGCTATGGCTGTTCTTGAGGCAAAAGACCACGTACACGGCCCTATCGAAGCTCTTTTTACAATCGATGAAGAGACCGGTATGACCGGCGCTTTCGGCCTCAAACCGGGCCTGCTGAAGAGCGACATTCTCATCAATCTGGATTCTGAAGCAGAAGGCGAGCTCTATGTCGGATGTGCAGGCGGTCTGGACGGTAACGTAGAGTTGAAATACAAAGAAGAACCTCTTCCAAAAGGTTTCGTAGCATATCAGATTACTGTAAAAGGTCTGTGCGGAGGACACTCAGGCATGGAGATCAATCTGGGCAGAGGAAATGCCAACAAGATTATGGCCCGTACGCTTCTCCCTATTCTCAAAGAGCTCAAAGCTAAGCTTGTCTCTATCGAGGGCGGTACATTGAGAAACGCCATCCCGCGTGAGTGCATAGCAGTGATAGCTCTTCCTAAGGAGAATGTTGCCAAGATGAAAGAGTGCGTCAAGACCACATTCACCGATGTAAAGAACGAAATCGGTTCAGTGGACGGAGGTATCCAGATTCTCGTTGACGAGACAAAAGCCAAGAATATGATCAAAGGCAACGTAGGCCTCAAGTTCATCAAGGCTCTCTGCTGCTGCCCTAACGGAGTGGAGAGAATGAGCGCCGACGTTCCTGATTTGGTAGAGACATCCAACAACCTGGCTGTAGTTAAGTCAGAGAAAGGCCTTCTTACTGTAAGATGCCTTATGAGAAGCTCTGTGGATACAGCTAAGTTCGCTCTTTCACAGGATTTCGCAAGCGCTTTCGAGCTTGCCGGTGCAAAGGTTTATTTCACAGGCGCTTACTCAGGATGGAAGCCTAACATGCAGTCTGCAATTCTCAAAGAGATGAAAGAGATCTACAAGAAGATGTACAAGAAAGAGCCTGCTATTATGGCTATCCACGCCGGACTTGAGTGCGGTGTTCTCGGTTCTAAATATCCTAATCTGGATATGGTATCCTGCGGTCCTACACTCAGGTCTCCTCACTCACCTGATGAGAGAGCTCACGTAGCGAGCGTAGCAAAAGTTTGGGACTTCCTTGTTGAGGTTCTAAAGAATGCCCCTAAGAAATAGAGGAGCAGCAAAAAGAGAGGCCGGCAGCGCTGCCGGCCTCTCTTTTTATGTAAAACTGTCCCGTTACTTGATATCGTACAGATAAGGGAGGCGGGCGTAAACAATCGGTCTGTCGTAGTCCTTGAGGAACTTGTAGCACTCTGAGATGCTTTCGATGCTGTTAGGGACAAGGGAAGTCTCCATATTGCCGCTCATCATATCGAGAAGTTTCTCATAAGCGGTCTTAACCACAGGAACTTCCACAAGTCTGAAATCATCAACACCGGCTGCGATGGCTGCATACTGTATAGCGTCGCAAAGACCTCCGAATGAGTCGGCCAAACCCAGTGTTACGGCGTCGGTACCGGTCCATACGCGGCCCTGACCCAGCTCGTCGACCCTCTCAGGAGTCATTCTCCTTCCGTCGGCAACAAGATTAGTAAACTGGCTGTAAATCACCTCCACGCTGCGTTCCATATACTGAGCCTCTTCGGAATCGAGGTCTCTTGTCAGATTGCCGATGCTGCTGTGTTTGTTGGTATTGATTGTAGCTGTGTTGACGTCGAATTTCTTAATTGTGTTCTCGAAACTAGGAATCAGGGAGAACACTCCGATCGAACCTGTGATGGTGGTTCTGTCGGTAAAGATTCTGTCGGTCTGAGCGCTGATCCAATAACCGCCTGAAGCTGCGTAACCGCCGAAACTTGCGATAACCGGTTTGCATTCTCTGAGCAGCTGAAGCTCGTGACGTATCATCTCCGCTTCAAATGCGCTTCCTCCCGGAGAATTGACTCTCAGGACGACGGCTTTCACTGTTGAGTCCTTGCGCAGGGCTGAGAGCTCTCTGACGAACTTAGAGCCCACAATAGAAGCTCCGCCTTGCAGTGACACCGAACCTTCGCTCACAATGTCGCCTTCTGCGTAAACCACGGCGATTTTGTTCTTGGCTTTGAGATTCTCCTTGAGTCTTGCCGCAGCATACCTGTCGATAGAGACGTATTTGACATCTTTTATGTCGGATACATTGAACAGCGTGCACAGATAGTCGTCCAGCTGCTCCTTGTAGAATGCCTCATCCACTACGCCTAAGGCGAGGAGAGAGTTTGCGTCAAGCATATCCAGATTGTCAATCCAGGTGTTGAACTGCTCTTTTGTGAAATCGCGTGATGCGCAGATGTCATCGCAGATCACATCCCAGATATTGTCAAGCATAACTTTATTCTGCTCGTAATTCTCAGGGCTGATCTCGTTCTTGATAAACTGCTCTGCAGCGGCTTTGTATTTGCCGTGGCGGATGAGCTGCATCTTGACCCCGAGCTTGTCCAGAAGGTCTTTGAAGAACATCATAGAGGTGCTCAGACCTGTGACAGTGGCACTTCCGAAGCCGTGGACAATGACTTTATCTGCGACCGAAGCCAGGTAATAGCTCATGTTGCTGAAGTTAGAACCGTAAGCAATGACGGCTTTCCCGCTTTGGCGGAAATGCTCCAGGGCATCGCGCAGTTCCTCTGCGTGAGACAGAGAGAGGTATGCCTTATCTGTGTCCATATAAATGAACTTGATGGCAGGGTCTGTCTCTGCGTACCGGATGGCTTTTACCATATCGAGAATGGTGACGGTATTGGTTTGGGCAAGCTGTCCCAGGTTGCTCAGACTGATATTGCTGATTGTTTCGTGTTCGACAACAGGGGCGCTGAAATCAATCTTCAAAACAGCGCTTGAAGCTACTGACGTGTCGGCTTTGCCGGAGAATGAGAATGCGGATCCCAGCATTCCGAGCCCTATGAAAATGAAGAGAAGCAGGGCTACCAGGCATCCCAGCAGTGAACCGAAAAAGATTTTCCAAAAAGTTTTCATATTACAATGATTGAGAAAAGTGAACAAAAATAAGGAAAAAATGATAACTTTGCACCGATGAAAAAGGTTTTCAGACATAGTTATGTGCTGGCGTTAATCGCCCTCTACATTGCCTCTTATGCGGGGGTGGGGGTGCATTCCTGCACTTATGACGGTATGGTGGAGTTTACACTTGCTCCCAGCGAATTGACCGTCAGTGAGCAAGGCCATTCTCATCACGGCCACGGTCATGATGACCACGACGGTCACGTTCATACCGTTTGTCACCACTGCGATTTGGACGGTTGCGGCGAGGAACATATTTCCGAAGCTGACTGCTGCTCTATCGCATTTTATGTTCTGACCGACAGCCAGGATTTCTCCGACTGTAATTCAAAAGTGCTTCTGGACAGCGCCCCTCTGTTTTTAGCGGATGAGGCGGCATTGAGCAACACTCTTTCAGAAGTAAGGGCCGACAGTTCTATTTACTCATATCTTGATGAATTCTATATAAGTCATCAGAAGATGTTTTCTGTTTGGAGGTTATGATGGCGGAGCTGTATCCTGTAGTATGGGGTAAAGTTCTATAAATCAATAACTTAAATCAGAAAACAAATATGAGAAAAATATCATTGGTATTATTATTTCTTTTCCAGTTTCTTTCCTTGTCGGCTCAGACCGGTACAGTAAAAGGAACAGTATATTACAAAAACCCTAACGGTACCACCGAAGTTCTTCCGTTCGCCCAGGTGTATAACCTCGAGGCTGAGAAGCTCGTGGAGTGTGATGAGAACGGTCAGTTCTCCACTACCGTAAAAGGTGAAGCCACTTTGATTGCAACTTATGTGGGCTATTCTCTGGATACCCTCAAAGTTACCCCTGCTTCAAGGGACATTAAGTTCTATCTGACAGGAAGCAACGAAGTGCAGGAATCTTATGTCACCGCCCGCCAGGCCGCTCTTTCAAGGCTGTCAGCTATCAGAACGGAGGCTATCACCACTGCAGGTATCTGCAAGATGGCCTGCTGCAACCTCTCTGAAAGTTTCGAGAATTCAGCCAGCGTGGCTACCAATTACACGGACGCAGTAATCGGCGCAAAGCAGATCAAACTGTTGGGCCTCTCAGGTATCTACACCCAGATGCTCGATGAAAACCGCCCTGCTATGCGAGGCCTTTCATCTCCGTTCGCTATGACTTACGTTCCGGGGCAGTGGCTCGAGAGCATACAGATTGCCAAAGGCCCTTCCTCAGTAATCAACGGAGTCGAGGCCATTACAGGTCTGATCAATCTGGAGCACCGCAAGCCTACCGACGAGATTCCTCTCTATTTTCAGGCATACGGCAGCTCGGACGCTATGATTGAGTCTAATGTGGCTTCTTCATTGCAGCTCAACGATAAATGGAGCACGGTTCTTCTGGGACACTTCGGCAAGAAAGTAGCATCTTTTGATCACAATCACGACGGATTCAGAGACGAGCCTCTTACCACGCAGTATAACATCGGCAGCAGGTGGCTTTACTACGATCCTAACGGAACTCAGGTTCGTTTCGGCGTAAGCTACGTGTCAGACAACCGCCTCGGAGGTCAGATGAATTACTCAAAGCAGATGGCTGAGCAGAAGTCTTACGAACATTGGGGCTCTCTGATTAAGAATCAGATGGTTAACGCCTATTTCAAGTTCGGCTATCCTCTGAGAGAGGACCAGAGCGAGTCTCTGGCTGTCATAGCCGATTATACCCACTATAACACAAATTCATTCTTCGGAATAAAGGATTATGACGGTTATCAGAATTCAGGATATTTCAACTTCCTGTATCAGAATCAGAACGAGAACCACAGTATCGAGGTGGGCGCTTCCGTTCAGTATGATGCTTACAGAGAATTCTACAATATCCATCCGTTTATGGGACTGACCGTAGGTTCTGACAATATCCGTACTGAAGGTCTGTTCGGAGCTTTTGCAGAGTATACCTACAGCAAGGACGAAAAGGTGACCGCAGTTTTGGGAGTAAGAGGCGATTACAATACTCTTTACAGCAAATTCCTCTTCACCCCGAGAATGAGTTTCAAATACAGTTTCACCGACGATATCATCTTCAGACTCAGCGCCGGCAGAGGATACCATTCTCCTCATCTGGTGACAGACAATCTGGGAATAATGTCTACCGGAAGATATCTCGAGCCTTCTGTTTTCAGCAAGCGTTTCGACCTGGAAGAGGCCTGGACATTCGGCGGAAACATCACCTGGTATCTTCCTTTCGGTTACGAAAACAACAGCTATGTAAGCCTGGAATATTTCAGAAACCAGTTTGTAAATCAGCTGATAGTTGATCAGGACTACAATTACGGCAATCCGTTCATTTCAGTATACAATCTGCAGGATCTCGATATGCCGAATTCTTACACCAATACCTATCAGTTCGATTTCTCATCAGACATTACTGAGAATTTCAACATAGTTGCAACTTTCAGATATACAGACGCTAAGGTTACTCTTAAGGGCCAGGGCCTGGTAGAGAGACCGATGACCAGCCGCTACAAAGCAGTCTTCAACGCTCAGTACAAAACTCACCTGAGCAAGTGGATATTCGACTTCACCGCTCAGCTGAACGGACCTATGAAACTGTACGATTTTGCAGGCGGCGGATACTCTCCGGCATACCCTTTGCTGTTTGCACAGATAACACACAAGATGAAAGGCGTGGATATTTATGTTGGAGGTGAGAACCTGACAAACTTCCGTCAGCACGATGCAATCATCAATGCTGACGATCCTTTCAGCCTCAAATTCAATGCAACCTCTGTTTGGGGTCCGCTGATGGGAATTAAGGTTTACGCCGGTATCAGAGTGACAATTTGGAAATAAACAATTAAAACATACAACTATGAAAAAGTTAATCTCAATTTTGGCAGTGGTTCTGTTCGTGGCTGTATTCAGCATCAACTGCAGCGCCCAGAACAAAAATCAAAAAGCGCAACCTAAATACGAAGAGGTAACTTTCGTTACTACAATCGATTGCGAGCACTGCGTCAAGAAATGCGAAGCAAATCTTCCATACGAAAAAGGTGTGAAAGACTGCAAAGTAACCCTTGACGACCTTACTATCTATTTCAAATATGATCCTGCTAAAACAGACAAGGCTAAACTGAAAAAAGCTATTCAGAAGCTAGGTTATGAGGCAGAGGAAATAGTAATTGAGTAATTTTTATTAACTTGCGAATGAATTGTGCGGCGGCATAATTGCCGCCGCATTTTGTAAAACCCGTTCTGATATGACAAAACCTTCAATTCCTAAGGGAACGCGGGATTTCGGCCCGCTCGAAATGGCCCGCAGAAACTACATCTTCAACACTGTCAGCGACGTCTTTTTATTGTACGGTTATTCTCAGATAGAGACTCCTTCCCTGGAGAATCTCTCCACTCTGTTGGGTAAGTACGGAGACGAAGGGGATAAGCTGCTCTTTAAAATTCTGAACAGCGGAGACTGCTTCGCAGGGATTGGCCCCGACGAACTCTCCAACAGCAATGCCCTGGCTATGAAGGTGTGTGAGAAAGGACTCCGCTATGACCTCACAGTGCCGTTTGCAAGGTTTGTGGTGCAGCATCAGAACGAGATAAACTTCCCTTTCAAACGTTTCCAGATCCAGCCTGTATGGCGCGCCGACCGTCCTCAGAAAGGGCGTTACCGCGAGTTCTATCAGTGCGACGTGGATGTGATAGGGAGCAACTCCAATCTGAATGAACTGGAGTTGGTACAGATTGTAAATGAAGTGTTTACCCGGTTCGGGATCAGGGTCTGCCTGAAGATCAACAACCGCAAGCTCCTCGCAGGACTGGCTGAGGTAGCCCAAGCTCCCGACAAAATCGTGGACATCACCGTGGCAATCGACAAGATCGACAAAATCGGCATCGATGCAGTCAAAGAGGAGATGAGGGAGAAGGGGATCAGTGAACAGTCTATAGCCAAGATTGAGCCGGTATTGCTTCTGAAAGGGACTAACGAAGAGAAGATAGCCACTATGAAGGATCTGCTGGCTGCTTCCGAGGTTGGAACCAAAGGCGTTGAAGAGATATCTGAGCTGTTCTCGCTGATCAATTCTCTGAAACTGAACATTCAGGTTGAGGTGGATCTCTCTCTCGCCCGCGGACTGAACTACTACACCGGAGCGATCTTTGAGGTGAAAGCCCTTGACTATGAGATAGGAAGCATCTGTGGCGGAGGCCGTTACGATGACCTTACCGGTATCTTCGGTCTGAAGAACGTATCGGGCGTGGGCATCTCTTTCGGCGCAGACCGTATTTACGATGTCCTTGCAGGACTCGGCAAGTACCCTTCAGATCTGTCGACAAGCGTGAAAGTTCTCTTTACCAATATGGGAAAGGAGGAAGTCAAATACATTCTCCCTCTGGCAGCTCAGTTGCGCTCAGCAGGACTGGCCTGCGAGGTATATCCGGAGTCTTCTAAACTGAAGAAACAGTTCGAATATGCCGACAAGCGCGGTATCGGAGCCGTCGTTGTTGCAGGTGAGACCGAGATTGCCGAGAATAAAGTCACGGTCAAGAATATGAAGACGGGAGAACAGACAATGCTCTCTTGCAGTGATTTGTTAAAGTATATCCAAAATAATAACGACAATGAATAAAGACAACGAAGCAAAAATCGAAAAGAGTTTTCAGCCGAAGCAATGGAATGATATAAAAACTCACGATTCCTGGTCTACCTTCAAGATCATCGGCGAGTTTGTGAACGGATTTGAAAAAATGTGCAACATCGGACCTTCAGTAGCCGTGTTCGGTTCTGCCCGCATTAAGGAGGGAACCCAGTATTACAACGATACAGTCGAGATTGGCAAGCTGTTGACAGAGAATAATTTCGGTGTTATCACAGGCGGCGGACCGGGTCTTATGGAAGCTGCAAACAGAGGCGCTCACGAGAGCGGTGGCTGCAGCGTCGGCCTGAATATCCGTCTTCCGTTCGAGCAGTCTGCAAACGAATATATAGACCGTGACAAATGCATAGAGTTCGACTATTTCTTTGTCCGTAAGACAATGTTCATGCGTTATGCTCAGGCCTACATCGTAATGCCGGGCGGTTTCGGAACAATGGACGAGCTGTTCGAGGCTCTTACCCTCGAGCAGACAGACAAAATGGTCGATTTCCCTATCATATTCTACAGCAGCGAGTATTGGGGCGGTCTGATCGACTGGTTCAGAAACACTCTTCTGGCTCACGGAGTCATCTCACCTGAAG
>JAGDBY010000074.1 GCA_017958765.1 Bacteroidales bacterium
AAGCTATGGGTAAGAAGAAGTTGGATGTGCTGATGGGACTCCATGACAAGTATATGGAGGGAGGCAAAGCCAACGGTCATAAAGAGGAAATTCTGAACAAGATCTGGGATCAGTGGGTTAAGTTCGCATCCTACGCTTTCAATAAATCTCACGCTACCTGCTATGCCTGGATAGGCTACCAGACGGCGTATCTGAAAGCACATTATCCGGCTGAATTCCTGGCAGCCAACCTCTCCAGAAATCTGGACGACATTAAGGAGATTATCAAGCTGATGGATGACTGCAAGCACCTGGGAATCTCCGTTCTCGGTCCGGATGTCAACGAGAGCAACACCGAATTTACCGTAAACAAGAAGGGAAACATCCGCTTCGGTATGGCCGGCATCAAGGGCGTGGGCTCCAATGTGGTGAACTCGATTATCGCAGTCAGGGAGAAAGGCGGGCCGTTCAAGGATATCTACGATTTTGTGGAGAGGGTTCCTTTACTCTCGGTAAACCGTAAAGTGATGGAGAGTTTTGCTGCGGCGGGCGCTTTCGACAGCTTCCCGAATACTTCCAGGGCTCAATTCTTCGTGGCAGATCTGAAAGGGGAGTCATTTATCGATTCTCTGCTCAAATATGCCAACAAGTATCATAACGACTCTTTGAATCAGGCGGCAAGCCTGTTCGGGAACACTGAAGAGTTGAAGCCTATAAGGCCTGAGGCCCCTGCAGCGGGCGCTTTCGACCAGATGGAAATGCTCAGGCGGGAGAAAGAGGTGGTTGGAATGTTCCTCAGCTCCCATCCGCTTGACAAATTCAGTTTCGAGGTGGAGCATCTGGCCGATACTAGGGTGGACGAACTCTCTTCGATAGAGACGAGCATCTCTTCCATCGTGAATGATAAAAAAGCCCGCAAGACATTCACCGTGGCGGCATATATTTCCGCTGTAGAACACGGCGTCACCAGAAGTAACAGGCCTATGGCCAGGGTTACAATCGAGGATTATTCAGGCAGTTATACTTACGCCCGGTTCGGTAAGGACTATGAAGATTTCCTCCAGTACGCCCAGGTGAATACGGCCGTGCTGATGCTCTTCACCATCGAGAAGCGTTTCGGCAAAGATGACGCTACCGCAAAATACGACCTGAGGCTGAAGAAGATGATGCTTCTTGCAAACGCCGGAGAGCAGTTGCTGGAGAATTTTATGGTGGTACTTCCCCTGGAGAAACTTAACGAGAAGTTCATCAAGAGTTTCGAGAAGCAGTGCAAGAAGAACAAAGGAAACCTGAGACTATTCTTCCGAATTGTCGATTCCGAAGGGAATATGCAGGTGCAGCTGTTCTCAAAGAGCTACCACATAGCTCCTAACCCGGAATTCCTCAAATTCCTGAGTGACAACGGGCTTTCTTACGGAGTGTCCAAGAATTCTTTCGAGGTTCAGCAGAAGAGATAGAGCTTGTCGCTCCGGCGGAGCTTGCAATCCTTCTCAGGTAGAGGAATTGAACACAAATCCCCTTTTACGGCTTTCTGAACAGGTTTGAGATCAACTCTGATCTCCTCAACCGTCATCTCTATCACGCCTGTAGTAGGACCGCTGATTATTACGCTGTCCCCTACGGAGAGTTCCCCTGTCTCGATGAGAACCTCTGCTACAGACAGCTTGTCAAAGAAATTGGTGATCTTTCCGACGTAGGTCTTGGTCTTGGTGGCCTTGTTTCCGTACACTTCGCTCCATTGGCCGAGCCTTGCTCCCATATAGTAGCCGTCCCAGAATCCGCGGTTGAAGACAGTCTCCAGTCTCTTTTTCAGCTCCGCAGCATATTCAGGGGTGAAAGTGCCCTGAAGAACGGCGTCGGCAGCGTCTCTGTAGGCTCTCGAGACGGTTTTCACATATTCGCTCGAGCGGGCGCGACCTTCTATTTTGAGAACGGATACTCCGGCGTCGATGATCTTGTCGATAAATTCTACGGTGCACAGATCCTTAGGCGACATTATGTACTTATTGTCAATCAGAAGCTGATTGCCAGTCTCCAGGTCGGTGACTTCGTATCCTCTGCGGCAAAGCTGGTAGCAGCTTCCTCTGTTGGCGGAGGCATTGTATTCGTGAAGGGAGAGGTAGCACTTCCCTGAAATGGCCATACACAGTGCTCCGTGGCAGAAAATCTCTATTTCAACAGGCTTGCCGGACGGACCGCAGATATTCTCTCTGTCGATAATCTCTTTTATAGCCTTGACCTGCACCAGAGTCAGTTCCCTTGCCAGGACGATGACGTCGGCCCACTGTGCGTAAAACTTCAGAGCCTCCGCATTAGAAACGCTTAGCTGAGTGGAGATATGTACCTCGACGCCTATTGAGCGGGCGTATTGGATGGCTGCCATATCCGAAGCGATCACCGCTGTGATACCGGCCTCTTTTGCAGCGTTAAGAGCCTCCTTCATAGCCTCGATATCCTCATCGTAGAGCACGATATTGAGCGTCAGGTAGCTCTTGACCCCGTGCTCCTTGCATATCCGGCATACCTCGGAGAGGTCTTCAGGGGCGAAATTGTTTGCAGAATGGGAACGCATATTGAGTTTGCCCACTCCGAAATAGACGGAGTTGGCGCCACCCTGAATGGCTGCGTTCAGGCACTCAAAATTGCCCGCAGGGGCCATTATTTCTATACTCTGTGTCATCAGCTGTTTCTGTAGGTCAACATTTTTGCAAAGTTAGCAAGAATCTCCAACTGTCTGTCATCCAGGCCGCAGTGAGCCACCGCCTCCATTGCCCTGCTCTCGTAGTATTCTATCTGCTCGATGGCCTTGTATTTAATCTCCAGAGAATTGTAAATTTCAAGAACTCCCGCGAACTTCTGCTCGGAATAATCGTCTTTTAGGTCGAGGAGTGAGTTAAGGGCTGAACGCTGTTTGTCATCGACAAGCTGCATACACTTGGTCAGAAGCCAGGTTTTCTTGTTGGTCGCTATGTCGTTGCCGATCTTCTTGCCGAATACTGAAGAATCGCCGTAGGTATCCAGGTAGTCATCAGTTATCTGGAAAGCGATACCCAGCTCATAGCCGTATTGGTAGATGGCGTCGCAGACCTGAATCGGCGCTCCGGCCATCAGAGCTCCCATTTTTGCTGAGCAGGCTATCAGAATGGCTGTCTTGAGGCCAATCATATTGAGATACTCGTCCATTGAGATGAACGGAAGATTCTCGTAATCCATATCGAACTGCTGCCCCTCGCATACTCCCGCCGCGGTATCGGTGAACAGGGAGAATATCTCCTTGTCATTGACGCCGTCGAAAGAAGAGAGGTATTTGAAGGCGAGTACGTTCATAGTGTCTCCAGAGAGAATGGCTATGTTGTCATTCCACTTCTTGTGCACCGTAGGCATCTTGCGGCGGGTGTCCGCCCTGTCCATAATGTCGTCGTGAATGAGGGTGAAATTGTGAAACACCTCCAAAGACAAAGCGGCATTGATGACTCTGCGATCTATCTCTTTATCAAACAGATTGAATACCGTAAGACAGAGCTTCGGACGGATTCTCTTTCCCCCTATCGACAGAATGTATTCGATGGGCTGATAGAGATTGTGAGGCTCTTTGTCTATACTGAGATTGTTTATCGCATTGTCAACAATCTTGTCCAATTCTTCTTGCGTATACATAATCCGGTCTATTTCACGGCAAAGGTAACCTATTTTGCTGAATTTGTTATCTTTGTGCCGATGGAAAAAAGAACAGCAACGGTCGTTAAGCATACCGGGAGCCACTATCTGCTGAGTGAGCTGCCAGCCTGGGATGTTTTCCCTGCTGTTATCAGGGGCGTGGTCCGTCTAAAAAAGGGGAGTCTTACCAACCCCGTGGCGGTGGGTGACATTGTGGAGTATACCCGGGACGGAGAGATGGCCACAATCGAAGCCATTCTGCCCCGCAAGAATTACATCATCCGACGCTCTACCAACCTCTCCAAAGAGAGCCATATCATAGCGGCCAATCTGGACCGTGTCTTTCTGGTTGTCTCGATGGTTCTGCCGGAGCCCAAGCTGCCTTTTATCGACAGATTCTTAGTGACTTGCGAGGCCTATTCAGTCCCGGTCACAATAGTGATCAACAAGACCGATCTTGAGTACCTGGACGGCTATAAGGAGTCGGTAGAGTGGTTCAAAGAGATCTACCGGAATGTCGGATACGAAATTATGGAGGTGTCGGCTCTGCGCGGGGATGAAATAGACGCTCTCCGACAGAAATGCAAGGACAGTGTCTCCCTCTTTGCAGGGGTCAGCGGAGTGGGCAAATCTTCTTTGATCAAGGCCATCGCTCCGGAGCTTACCGGCATCCGTACCGGCGAGATTTCAATGGCCCACCTTCAGGGCAAACACACTACCACATTCTACGAAATGCACCCTCTCTCTACGGGAGGATTTATCATAGATGCCCCCGGCATCAGAGGCTTCGGCCTTATCGATCTTGAAAAAGAGAGCCTCAGCACCTATTTCCCTGAAATGCTCAGAGTTATGGACAACTGTCGCTTCAAGCCTTGCACTCACACCCACGAGCCCGGATGTGCGGTTAAAGAGGCGGTGGACAGCGGTTTAATCTCTCCGGAAAGGTACAATTCCTATCTGAGCATGCTTGAGGACGAGAACAAATCCCGCAAGTAGGCCAACAAAATGTTCAAAACCTGTTGGTAAGTGCAAATTTTTTTCTATCTTTGCAACCCGCAAAAAAGCGGTATAAAAATATAAATCAAAGATTTACAACTATTTAATGCCAACAATTCAAAAATTAGTTCGCAAGGGTCGCGAGGTTATCGTATAG
>JAGDBY010000075.1 GCA_017958765.1 Bacteroidales bacterium
CCGTTCATCCCTCAGGAGCAGAAAGACCTCACAAACGAGGTTTCTAAATACGAAATCAAGCTTCTTGACAATATCGGTTCTCTCTATTTCTCAAGAGACTCTTACGACAGCTACTCATTGGGTACCGGAGACGTTTATCCTGACGCCCTCGGCTCAATAGCAATGCTGTTCGAGCAGCCTTCTGCAAGAGGTATGCAGCAGGAGAGCGCAAACGGAGTTCTGAACTTCCAGTTTACAGTACGCAACCAGGTAATGTGCGCGTTCGGTGCAGTTGAGGCAGGTTACAGAATGAAGGACACTCTCAACGACTTTATGAAACGCTTTGTAAAGAACAGCTACGCCAACGCCAAGAAACAAAGCGTAAAAGGCTGGGTATTCGACGGTAACGGCTCTGATGCAATCTCTTGGCACTTCATCGAGATGCTCCGTCACCACGGACTTCAGGCATATAAGCTGGCTAAGAATTACACTCAGGACGGCTATACATACAAAGCTGCGAACAGCTACATCGTCCCTGCAGAGCAGAAACACAGCGTGCTTCTCAATTCTCTGTTCGACACAAACAAGAACTTCGTAGACAGTCTGTTCTACGATATTTCTACCTGGAACCTCGCCGAAGCATACGGCCTGAAATATTCTAACGTCAAGAGCACCGCAGGTCTTATAGGAGATCTGGCCAACGGCGTTCAGTCGGACGGCTCGGTAACAGAGATGACTCCTTTCCCTAAGGGCGGAATCATCGGCGGAAAGAGCACTATGGCTTACATCTTCGACAACCGCGAATTCTATGTGCCTTATGTTGTAAACGGTCTACAGCAGAAAGGCATCAGAGTGATGGTAGCCCGTCTCGGAGCTAAAGCCGAAGGCTCTGACATTCAGCACGGTGCAGGTTCATACATCGTTCCTGTGGCAAATCAGGACGTGGATGCAGACACTATCTACAACACCCTTCTCAAACTCGCAACCGAAGCGGGCGTTATGGTCGAGAGCGTCAGCTCAAGCAGAATGAGCGACTACGACCTCGGTCACTATACAAACAAAGTTCTCCGCAAACCTGAGGTTGCAATTCTGGGCAATGCAGGAGTTCCTTGGTACATTCTCAACTACAGAATGCAGATGACTCCTACCCTGCTGGATGCAAGCGGAACCGCTGACCTGTCACGCTACAATGTTCTGATTATGACAGGCGGTGTAAGCAACAAGGCTATGCAGGACAGAATCGCAGAATGGGTTAGAGCAGGCGGCACACTGATTACAATCGGCGGCGGATACAGAAGCGCCAACGATATGGGTCTGACCGACATCAAGGTCAAGGATATGGAGAGAGCTCCTTCTGACAAGTATGTAAACTTCGCTGACAGAGCAGATTACAACAGCACATTCTCTATCCCGGGAACCGATCTCCTCGTCCAGATGGATTATTCTCACCCACTCTGCTGGGGATACGATTCTCCGATGCCTGTCATCAAACAGTCTACCGTAGTATTTGAAATGCCGCGTGACGTAAACAGCGCTCCGGCTTGGTACGACAAGAGTGACCCGCTTCTGAGCGGATTCCTCCGCCCGGCTCATAAAGAGAGTCTCAAGGGCGCTCCGGAGGTTATCTGCACAAGAGCTGGTTCGGGTGTGGTAATCAGCTTCGCTGACGACATCAACTTCCGTTCTACCTGGCTCGGCGGTACAAGAATGTTTATGAACGCTATATTCTTCGGTAATCTTACAACCGGAAGATAAACGGACAAAGCCCTAAATAAAGAGATTTTAAGGCTGGCTCTTCCGAGCATTCTGGCCAATATCACCGTCCCGCTCGTCGGGATGGTAGATATTGCCGTTGCCGGACACCTTCACGGGAACAGCCTTCTGAGCGTTGCCGCTTTCATAGGCGGTATCAGCGTAGGCTCAGTGCTCTTCGACCTTCTCTACTGGAATTTCGCCTTTCTGAGGCTCTCCACAGGAGGTCTTGTCGCCCAGGCTTTCGGCAGGGGCGATATGAAAGAATGCGCCAAGGTATTCACCCGAAGCGTAACTCTGGCGCTGGTGCTTTCGGTTATTCTCCTGCTACTGCAGTGGCCTTTTCAGAAGTTCGCCTTTCTGATTGTCAAGAGCTCCGAAGAGGTTCATAACCTGGCTCTGGAATACTTCCTAATCAGAATCTGGGCCGCCCCGGCAACACTCTCCCTGATGTCCTTCAGAGGATGGTTTATCGGGATGCAGGACTCAGTCAGCTCTATGCTCACCGACCTTGTCGTAAATATTGTCAATATTGTATCGAGCATCATTCTCACCCTCGGAATAGGACCTTTCAAAGGATTCGGATTTGTCGGAATCGCCTACGGAACAGTGATAGCACAGTTCAGCGGAATGATGTTCGCCATCCTTGTGACCGTATTCAAATACGGAAACAGAGTTTTCTCAGAATTTGAAATGAAAGACTTCAAGGAGGCTATCCAAGGGACTGAACTGAGAAGGTTTATGACAATGAACGGAGATCTGTTCATCCGTTCTCTGTGCTTTATAGCCATCTATTTCGGATTTACCACAATCGCAGCAAGATACGGGGATCTTACCCTCTCGGCAAGCACCATCCTGATGAAGATCCTGATGCTGTTCTCCTATATCACTGACGGCTTCGCTTATGCCGGGGAAGCGCTTACCGGGCGTTTTATCGGGGCAAAGGAGCCTGTGCTGATGAAACGGTCGGTGAAATATGTCTTCGTATGGAGTATGGCCATCGCTCTGGCTTTCATCCTCATCTATCTCTTCGGAGGCAGGTGGATGCTTACCGTTATGAGCAGCGACCGCACAGTGGTGGCAGAATGTGAGAAATACCTGTTCTGGCTCCTTCTTATGCCGGGTCTGGGTTGCGCCGCCTTCACTTGGGACGGCATCTATCAGGGAGCTACGGCAACCAAAGAGATCCGAAACGCCATGCTGACCGCATTCTTCTCCTTCTACGCCGTTTATTTCATTGGGGTGGCAATATTCCGTCCCGATGCAGAAACTGCGCTCCACGTCCTTTTAACGGCCTATTTCGCCCATCTTATCGCCAGAACGGTGATGCTGTCCCTCAGCTGGGGAAAGATAAAGAATGCGGCCGATCCAGTCCTGAATAATTGAATCAATAATATGAATATGAGAGTAATAGGTATCGGAGAAACCGTATATGACATTCTGTTTAAGAATGACCAGCCGCAGAAAGCGGTTCCGGGAGGATCCACACTCAACAGTATCGTTTCACTGGGAAAGGCCGGCATCTCCTGCGCTATGGTCACTGAAGTCGGAGGTGACTATGTCGGAGAATTGATCTGCCGATATCTCACTGAGAACGGCGTCTCAGCAGATTATGTCTGCCGCCGCCCCAAGATTAAAACCACCACATCTCTCGCCTTCCTTAACGAGAATAACGATGCGCAGTACTCATTCTATAAAGATCCTGCAGCCGACAAGCTTGACGGGAAACTCCCTGAAATCACAAAGGACGACGTGATTCTCTTCGGCTCATTCTTCGCTGTCAATCCGTCCTTACGGAGCGTTGTCAGAGCCCTTGTGGAGAATGCCCGCAAAGCCGGCGCTTTCATATACTACGATGTCAATTTCAGAAAGAACGATATCGCTGATCTGCCGCGAGTTATGCCTAATATAGAGGAGAATATGAAGCTGGCGGACGTGGTGCGCGGATCGAGAGAGGATTTTGAGATAATGTACGGCATCAGCGACGCGGATGCAGTATATGAGAAAGTACGCAGCTACTGCTCCACCTTCATTCTCACCGATGGAGCAAGGCAGGTGCGAGCATACACTCCGGATGGCTGCGAAAGCTTCCCTGTACCGGACATAGAGACCGTCAGTACAGTCGGAGCCGGCGACAACTTCAATGCAGGATACATCTACGCGATGCTCAAGGGACGTAAAGACCAAGCCTCCCGCATCGAAATGGCTCAGATGTGGAGCCTGGATGTCTGCCGACAGATGGGCAACAACATCAGCGACGGATTGGCAGCCCTCTTAAAAGGGATGTAGAATCTACTCCAGAATCTGAGAAGTGTGGTTCTTAGTGTCCACCTTCTCTATAACTTCCACACAGATCCCCTTCTCATCAAAGACGAATGTCTTGCGGAGAGTGCCGTAAGACACTTTGCCGTAGAGTTTCTTCTCCCCCCAAGCCCCGAGAGCCTCCAACAGAGAATGGTCAGGGTCTGAAAGCAGCGGGAACGGAAGCTCGTATTTAGCTGCAAAATTCCTGTGAGACGCCACGGAATCTTTGCTGACACCGAGCACATTGTAACCGAGTGCCAGGAAACGGTTGTAATTGTCGCGAAGGTTGCAGGCCTCTGCCGTACCCCCCGGAGTACTGTCTTTTGGGTAGGTGTACAGAACTGTCTTCTTGCCGATTAGGTCGGCAGCCTTCCAACTCTTCTCGTTTTGGTCAAGCG
>JAGDBY010000013.1 GCA_017958765.1 Bacteroidales bacterium
AAGAAAGTTTTATCAGTACTCTTTGCAGCAGCTCTTTGTGTAGTTGCTACAGCAGGCGTTTCCGCTCAGGCAGACAACGGTGTTAATCTTCCCAAGGATTGCACATGGATCTACTTCGATTCACAGTGGAACAACAACAAGATCACAGCTCTCAACGGCAATGAAGGCGTTCCCGAGGGAACATGCCCCGCTCTTGATCAGATCTACGCTCTTCGCGTGACTGTATCCTGTGCAGAAGCTCCCAGCAATGTTGCATTTGTAAACAACGGCGAAGCAGAAGGCTGGAGCCCTGTTGATGTTACATTCGACGCAGCAGGCGACAACTACGTTACAACATACAGCAACGCTACAGGCACACTTTTCAAGACAACTGATTCTTACGCTCAGATCTGCATCCAGAACAACGGTGGTCCCGAGTTCACTATCATCGGTGCTGAATGGCTTGACAAAGACGGCAACGTTCTTCAGTCATACGGCAAGTCAGGTGCTCTTCCTAAGACAGGCGTTCTTTCGGCAGCTGTATTCTACGGCCTTGGCTCACTCCTTATCGGTGGCGGCGTAGTTGCTACAAAGAAGGCTAGAAAAGAAGACTGATAGATAATCAGATTCTTCGCTGAAAAGCTGAAATTTTTGAAGCCCCGAAACGTTGCTTTCGGGGCTTCTTCATCAATTATCAACAAAGAATCAACATCCGGATTCTTAAATGTTCTTCTTAAAGAAATTGGTGTCGTATATCTCAGAGCCTTTATTCTGGTAGAATCTCCACGCTTCTTCTCGGCCTTTTCCGGATGTGAAATTGAGCTCCTTGCAGCCTTTCTCAGCAGCCCAGGCAAGCATTGCATCCCACAATTTACCACCTACCCCCTGACCACGAACCGATTCGTCGGTAACGAAATCTTCAAGGTAGGCATTCTTCCTGACGATAGGTCCCATGATGATCGAAAGTGTGGCTATGCCGACGATTCTGTTATTATCATCAATGGCAAGTAACATATCATGATAGGGGGAACTGATAATCTCTTCAAACCACTAACGAGGGATCTCACCACGGTCTTTTTTACTGCGTGAGAGCTGGATCAAAAGCTGACGCACATTATTTGCGATCTCCGGCGTATATTCTGTTAATCTTTCAATTCTCATAGTCTTCTCCCTGTTTCTGTTTTTTATGACTTATCTGAATAAATCTTCCATCGTAATAACATTGGTAAATGCTCCGCTGTATTTTCCGTATTCCAGCCCGTAAGTCGTTATAAGTGTACTGTGAATTCTTTTCTTTTTACTGATCAACTGTGAGAATAACCAGCGGATTCTCGTATGTTATGGTCTAAATCCGCTAAATAGCCGTTTTGTAGCTATTGTTTTTCTGTTTATTCTCTCTCAGAGAGGTCCTTCTGCAACATCTCCAGATAAGGTATCACGAGTCCGTCACCCTGCCCGAAGAAGTAACCTTCTTCAAGTTCGTCCGCTCTCACACTCTTGCGGCCTCCGTTTTGCGCTCTGTCCCAAAAGGCCTTCAATTCCTTGGTTCGCATATAGTAAAGCCGATCGCTGCCTGTGAAGTTGATGAGCAGGAATGCCACTCCGTCCTGCTTTTCAAAGTCCTCCATAAACCTGACCTGATGCTCATGAACATTACTCAGAGCAAAAGTATCGGTTGCAGATTCCTTGGCATCGAAGCACACCGGCACGCCCTGAACAACACCCACATAATCGACGGTACTCTTCTTGTCAAAGTACGCGAGGGTTATATGGCCGTGCTCTTTATCCATCTCGATGGGCGTAATGGGAGTAGGTATCTTCTGTACAAGCGCAAGGCCGCGGTCTCGCAGCTTCTCGTTTGTAAGGTTGATCCTCTCCTCAAACGCCGATCCTCTCAGGCCTCGTGAATTCCAAGCAGGCATATCAGTTTCCTCTCGATGGTCCCTTAGGGACG
>JAGDBY010000076.1 GCA_017958765.1 Bacteroidales bacterium
GAAGGGTGACACCGTATCCGTCGCGGTAGGCAGCCGTAGCTTTCCTCCAGAGAAAACGGCTGGTGACAGTCTTATTCTCGTAATCCACTTTGTTCCTGTCGTACTTGATAAAAGAGAAATTCAGATCCAGATTCTCCACATCCTGCTGATTCCTTCCTGATACGAACACTGCGGAAGCCAGGTTTTTTGCGGCGTAGCCTGTGATAATGGGCATAAGGGTATCCAGATATATGCAGCCCCCTATAATCGCCGCTATGAGGACGAAAAGGAGCGTTCTGAGAATGGTTCTGATCTTCATAATTAGTATCGGACAATTGTTACTTGATACAAATATACTAAAAAAAGAGGCCCGGACGTCGGTCCGGACCCCTCATTTATGACATAAGGAGAGATTAGTCGAAAATCTCTGCAAGTTTGGCTGCGAGTCTTTCGCCGCGGAGTCCGCGAGCTACGACTTTGCCTGTAGGATCAATCAGAAGGTTGTCAGGAATAGCGTTTACATTGTAAACTTCAGCTGCAAGGCTGTTCCAGTACTTGATGTCTGAAAGGTGGATCCAAGGCATATCCCAGTCGGTAATCGCTTTAACCCAAGGCTCTTTCTCGCGGTCGAGAGAGAGACCTACGATGTCAAAACCTTTCTTGTGATATTTCTTGTAAGCTGCAACTACGTTAGGCATTTCGTTCTTGCAAGGGCCGCACCATGATGCCCAGAAGTCCACGAGAACCCATTTACCCTGGCCTACATACTCGCTGAGTTTGTGCATGTTTCCGTCAGGATCAGCCTCTTCGAGATCGAGGAACTGCTGTCCGATGATAGCCTGTTTAGCCTCTTCTTTAGCTTTAGCTCTTGCAGTGGCCTCGTCTCTGTCATTCTTGTAGAACTGAGCGAAAGCCTGTTTAGTCCAAGCAGCGCCTTCATCGAAGAGCTCGTTGAATTTCTGTGCGCCGAGGTTAGAATAAATGTCTTTTGCAAAAGCAGAAGGGACGATGTTGTCTTTGTTGTCTTCAATAATGCTGTTGTAAGCATTCAGGATGTTTTGACGTGCATCGTTGACTTTAGCTCTTGCATCTCTCATCTCTTCCTGAGTGAGATTTCTCAGAGAAGATACCAGAGCGTTGTACTGGTCATTGGCATCTTTAATCTTCTGGCAGCCCTCTGCAACCTTGTTGTTAAGCTCTGAGCCTGTGAGAGTATTTGTATTCAAATCTACGGTAACGGGAACTCCGTCATTGAAGAAAGGAAGCTGAGCGCGTGAGCCTGCGACGTTGAGCGCGAGGAGAGCTTCTTTAGCAGCTCTGCCGGACAATGTGAAGGCGCCGTCAGCAACCACTGCGCTGTCAATAGGAGCGGAGGTAATCTGGTCGATCAGGTAAACCACAGCGTCATTCTGAGAACAAACACCGTTTACAGAATATTTCACTCCCTGGGAACAAGAAACAGCCGACACAACCGTGAGGACCGTAACTACAACTGATAAAATCTTTTTCATATTATAAATATTTGTGAATTTGCTATGTATATGCACAAAAGTACAAATAATATTGTAATTTTGATACACTGCTAAATTTTTTGAAGATTCACATATTATCGTCCCGGCAGAATGAGAAGAATAGCAATTTTGGTTTTCGCAATACTGTTATCGGCAGTCTCCTTCGCGCAGACGGCCGAAGAGATAGTATCTCGAATGTACAGCCTGCTCGATTCTCACGATCAGTCCGGATTGTTTCTGGTCCTTGATATCAAGATTCCCATTTTAGGGACCTTCACCACAGACACCTGGAAAGTGGGCGACAGAATTTATTCCGAGGCCAAGGTAGGCAATAAGAGAGTTGTCACCTACACAGACGGTGAGAGCGTCTGGACCTACGAGTCTGACAAAAATGTGATAGAAATCAGGAGTATAGCTGAATCCGACAAAAAAGAGGACGATACCAATCTGCTCGATAACATCACCGAAGGGTATGACCTCTCCATCAAGAGCGAAACCCCTTCCGAGTGGCATATCCAGTGCAAGAAGTCCAAAACCAACAAGAGTAAGGACGATCCCAAGACAATGGATCTGGTAGTCTCCAAAAACAGTTGCCATCCGCTGAGCGTCAGTGCAAGGATGAACGGCATCACCGTAATTATGAGGGATTTCTCATTCGACGTCGATCAGTCCCGTGTCTCATTCGACGTCAGCAGATTCCCGGAAGCCAAAATAGAAGACAAACGATAAAATTCTATAACCTTTTAATAAACAATCACTATGAAAAAGACACTTAAGTCTCTGGTAGTCATCCTGATGTCAGTACTCGCTTTTGCGGCTTGCAAGAGCTGCAACGACACGGTTCACATCGACTACGAAGAGTA
>JAGDBY010000077.1 GCA_017958765.1 Bacteroidales bacterium
CCGAAATCATCGTATCCCGGACCGTTCTTCACCTGTGTAGAATAGAGCAGCTGACCTTGTGATGGGAGAGACTGCAGGAACATTCTCAGGTTGTAAAGGGCTCCGCCGGTATTGGTTCTCAAGTCCAGAATCAATCCGTCGCAGTCTTTGTACAGACTGTAGAGATATGTCAGATCCGACTTGGTTATATCGTTCATCCAGGAAGAATACATCAGATATCCGACCCTGTTGCCGTCAATGGCATTGTGGGCGAAACCTCCGGTAGTGTGGTAAGTGTATGTGAGATAGCTCTCGTACAGGACGGATTCCACGATATTCCGGTTACCCAGGATCGCCTCGTTAATTGTAGGAGAATGAGATACGTCGAAAGAGGACATCAGGTTCACGTGGCCGTCGTGTATCTCTCCCAGCATCTGCCCGAGCACGTTGAACAGCTCGCCCTGGGACATAGAATTCTTGATTCTTGGAGAATACTGATCATAGACCGCATCCCAGTCCACACCTTTGATCTCGAAGTGAGGATATCTCTCCCTCATCTGATTCCACAGGTCTTCGAAAGTGGACCTCGGACTTACTGCAGGTTCGCGTATGAGGGCCTTCTCGCACGAGGACGCAACCAGGGCGAGTGTCACAATCAATATGTATGAAAATACCCTCTTCATTACTGCAGACGTGTTTTTTCTTTAAACTTCACTGAGAAAGTAAGGGAGTGCGTACCCTCTTTGAAATCCCAGCTTGAACCTCTTCCGGTTGAGAAATACTCCCACCTGTAAGATACTCTGAGCGGATTCTCCTTCTTTGTCTTCCAGCAGAAACCCAGATCGAAGCTTGCCCCTCCGAATCCTCTGAATGAACTCTCAAAAGATTTGAAATATGTGGCCACGTCATCCATCTGAGTTACGGAAGGACCGATGATGGCGTATGAAGGACGTGTCACAAGCGATACCAGAGGGACCTTGATGAATGAAGAGAGGCTGTACCTGCCGAAACTGTACTGCAGGACAACGTCCCCGCCTAAGAATAAGAAGTTGCTGACAGTAGGGAAGTAGGCCCTGTTGACGCGAATATCCAGGTGATCGTTAGCCGAGCCTCCGGCCCAAAGCCTGAAACTGTCGTGCCGGTCGCCTACCAGATTGTATGTCCAGGCATATCCTACATTGGCCGTGACGGAGAAATTCATCAGATTAAGATAGAATCCTCCCTGTAAAGAATGGAATCCTATGTTGGCATTCTCCGTGAAAAAACGGAGAATGCGGTCGTTCTCAGTGGCCAGAAGATACTTCTCGGAAATGAGGAGATCCCACATTACGGCCGAAGAAGTGGCTTTGTCGATATACCTGTCGGTACCGAGCCCGAGTTCAATCACCGATGTGCGTTTGAAGCCGTAGTCCTGCCCTGACGCGCTGAAGACGATCAGGCAGAGAAGGAGTGTAAATAGCAGTTTCCTCATTATTCCGAAAGGCGAAGATAATAAAAAAGAACGGCATTAGGAGCCGTTCTTCTTTTTTTGTGATATGACAGACGTTAGAAAATAACGTATGACAGACCTACATTAAGTCTTTGGATTCTTCTCTTGAAAGAGTCATATCCGCTAGTATTGAGCAAACCTACATCGTATCCTACGTTGATTCTCAGCTGGCTGAAAAGCTCCAGGTAGATGTTGGCTCCCACGAGAATGTCGAATCTCTTGATGCCGTCTATTTCGTACAGATCAATAGGCTCTCCGACTTTGTTGCCGTTAAGAAAAACCTGCTGCTTACCCAACAGACCGAAAGTGAATGTAGGGCCTAAAGATGCACCGAGAGCCATTTCGCTTCCGATTGAGTGCTGGTTAGTCAGCATCAAAGGAATGCCTGCGAAAAGCCAGTTATCCTTCAGGACGGTAGCAATACCGTTCTCCTTAGATCCTACATAGTCGAGTCTCAGACCGGTGGTAACAAAGGTACCGCTTCCGATAGGCAGAGAATATGTAGCGCTGACGAAGGCGCCGTTTCCAGGAAGCTTCTCCCTATAACCCGTCTCATTGTATGAATTGACAAACATAGTGAGGGAATAACCTGCTGTAATAACATACTGAGCAAATGAAGATACGGTTGTAAGGGTGATTGCTATTAGCGTGATTAAAACCTTTTTCATAATTCAATGTTTTGGTTACGGAAGTGCAAGGAATGTAGCTGCGAATGCCAAGATAGCGTAAAGCTCAGGGAACACAGCCAAGATCATTGTATTTGCGAATACATCCTGACCGTTGCTCATCTCTATAACACCGTTTGCGCAAACTTTAGATTGACGTACTGCAGAGAGATAACCTACAACTCCGAGAGCTATGGAAGCTGAACTGAGTGCCAGACTCTGACCCATTGAAATGTCAAAGTTCAAACCTTTGATAGCGTTGAGTGCGAAGAAGAAACCTGCGAAACCGTACAGACCCTGAGTAGAAGGAAGTGCGGAAAGAATCATTGATTTTCCGAAGATGTCCGGGTTCTTCTTCAACGCTCCGATAGTAGCGTTACCGGCAATGGTAACACCCACTGTACTGCCTAGTCCTGACAGTGTAAGCATAACTGCCATAGATAGATAGGCGATGATAAGAGGTAATGTTAATGTCATAGTTTAAATTATTTATTTGTTATTATTTATTATTCTTAGTCAAAGGCTTGTAAGGTCTTCCGCCTCCTGTAAAGCCAGCATTTTTGTAAAATTCCACGAAGGTAAGACGCATAGGGTGCACGAAAGCTCCCAGCGCGCTCAGTCCCAGTACCAGGCCGTGTCCCACGAGCAGTATGATGCCGAAGAACAGCCAACCGACATAAGGGATGTTGCCTGCCTGAGAGGCCAGCGCATTCATCACAATGGCCAGACATCCGCCGGAGCATCCCAATCCGAACAGACGGATGTAAGAGAGAATGTCTCCGAAGAATCCCGTCACGTCGTAGAATGCAGCCACTCCGCCGAACAGACGTTTGAAAATGTTCTTTACAGGTTTTGCGAAGAACAGAATCAGGGCTATGCCGCCGTAGCAGAGGATGTAGGTCATAACAGGGGTGACCAGCTTAGTACCGTTCTGGCTGCCTGCATAAACCAGTGCAACCCATACCAGGAACATAGACCATCCTATATTGCTCAGGCCTGCCTGCCATCCCTCTTTCTTCATCAGGTAAATGGCTGACACGATTCTCGCGAAAATCACGTGAACCAGGCCGAATATGATGGCGAACCAGAACATCTTCATATTGTCGAACGGGAAGAATTTAGATCCTCCGAAGTCGATATGGAGCAGTTCGTATATGTTCAGGCCGAAGAACGAGCCGTTGAGCATAGGCATCAGCACGGTTCCGATTCCAAGCCAAATCACCAGTTTGCCGTATTCTTTGAGGGCAGGGACTGTCTTCACTGCGAAAATACCTGCGATAAGAAGGATCAGGCCGTAACCTATATCACCCAGACAGAGGCCGAAGAACAGCATGTAGAACGGGGCGAAATAAGGGGTGAGGTCCAACTCATCGTACTGAGGGAGAACGTACAGATCTCCGATAGCCTCAAATACCTTGGCAAACCAGTTGTTTTTGAGCTTGACAGGAGGATTGTCTTCTCCTTTGGCTGCTTCACAGAGATATACAACTCCCATATTATCAAGGCATTCTTTCACTCTGTCTTCATTCTCTACGAAGGAGAATCCGTTGATAACCGTAAGAGTGTTCTCAGCCTCTTTCGCTGAGGTTTCAGCAGCCGAGTAGAGGTCGAAGCGGTCCAGAGTCTCATTGTAAGCCTTCTTTATAGAAGGAATCATAGCGGCATAAGATGCCAGCTGAGCCTTGGTGTCTTCGATTTGCTTGCCGACTTGGTCAGCCTGCTGCTGATACTCGTTTACGCTCTTAGCAGGAGGCGTCATCTCAGTCATCGGGAAAGAATATGTCTCTCCGACACTCTCCAGAACGACGAAGTAGGTATTATTGTCATCTGCTTCCAGAACCTGCATAGGATACTGAGATTCCAGTGAAGCATCAAATTTCTTGGTTTTAACGCCGTAGAAATGAGGTATGAATCCTATTTCCTTAAGTCTCTCAATGTCTGAAGAGTTGAAATTTCCCCAAATCTCGGCGCGGTGAGCTTCATCGAGGAGATTCTTGTGGGAGAGTTTCAGATCCTCCAAACTGCGGAAGAGCGACTCTACGGCAGTAAGGGCTTCACTAGGATCCTGGCAGATGCTCTCAGCGTCTTTATCCTCGTAGCTCTGCAGTCCGGCGATAACGTCTTTGTATCTTTTCGCCAGTTCAAAATCCTCGCGTGAAGTATCGTCGAATGGCTTGCTGGAACGTGTAACGTCCATCAAACCAAGTTCTTGCAGTTTCTCTAAAACGCCGCCGACCTCCGGTGTGAAGGCTAGGATAGAGAATTTTGACATCTTTTTGATCATTGCTCTTCCTCCTCTTCTTCAAGTTCGTGGCGTATCTTGACGATCTTGGATGATGCCTTGGAGAGATTCTCCTCATCTTCCATAAACCGTTTGATCTTTCGGATGGCCTCCTGATAGCCCGGAATCTGTACTTTTTCGTACAGGTTTACCTTCTGAGTGGTCTTCTTGCGCTGGAATTCCAGAATTCTGCTCTTCTCTTTATATACTTCGGATTCTATTCCGAGTTGGGCAAGCTTCTGGAGAATAGCAACTCCGTCAGAATACCACAGAGGCTTCTGGAAAGAATTGAACGGGCGTACCTCGTAGTCCACCTTCACCAATTCAGGCGTGCGGACTCCGGCCACTTTGACTGTCTTTAACTCAACGTCTTTTACAGCTATGAGCCCCGGCTCGAATTCATTCCATAGGCGAGATAAATAGTCGTATTCTTTAATGGCTTTTTCAAGTTCATCCAAAAGACGGTCAGCTTCCATCTTGGCAGTCTGCACGCTGGCGCGCAAAGCGGACTCCTTGCTCTTCAGGGTAGGGAGCGCTTTCTGACGCACCTTCAGCTGCTTGCCGAGGTTGGTGAGCGATGTCTTGTTGTATTGAAATTTAATTGCCATTATTATTCAGCTTTTGCAGGCCAATATTTATCTATAAGTGACTGTTTGATACCGGTTTCCGCTTGTGAGAAGAACTCAGCGAACAGCTCCCAGGCAGTGTTGAGCATCTCTTCGATAGAGATGTTCACGTCGATTGAGAGGAGTCGGATAGCGTATTCCTTGGCATAGGCAAGGCATCGGTTGTCGTAGTCACTCAAGTCAAATCCGTTTTCAAGTTTTGTCTTGGCATTCTGTGCATCGGCATACAGACGGACTGAAGCGTTCATCACCTGAGAGTGGTCTTCTCTGGTCTGTTTGCCCTGTACAAGTTGTTTCAGACGGGACAGCGATCTGAACGGGTCGATGATGACCTTTCCAGAATCGGTGTCGGCACGAAGGAACAGCTGTCCTTCAGTGATATATCCTGTGTTGTCAGGGATAGCGTGTGTAATATCACCGTCGTTGAGGGTTGTCACGGCAATGATGGTGATTGAACCTCCGTCAGGAAGCTGTACGGCCTTCTCGTAGATCTTAGCCAAGTCTGAATAGAGAGAACCGGGCATAGAGTCCTTGGAAGGAATCTGGTCCATACGGTTGGACACGATACTGAGCGCATCGGCATAGAGGGTCATATCCGTAAGGAGCACGAACACTTTCTCATTCTTGTCTACTGCGAAGTATTCTGCAGCGGCAAGAGCCATCTCAGGAATAAGAAGACGCTCAACAGGAGGCTGGTCGGTGGTGTTCACGAAGCAGA
>JAGDBY010000078.1 GCA_017958765.1 Bacteroidales bacterium
GCCGTCGGACACATCCTCGATGGTGAAAGGAGGGGTGACGGACTGGTTGAGAACGTTGAGGTTCTCCACCAGGATTTCGATGTCGCCGGTATCCATCTTCGGATTCTTGCTCTGTCTTTCAGCTACGGTGCCGACAGCCTGAACCACATATTCTCTGCCGAGACCCTTTGCAAGAGTCTGTTGTACTGTTTGAGGAGAATCGACACCTATGACAAGTTGGGTAATGCCGTAGCGGTCGCGCAAATCGATGAAAGTCATAGCTCCCATATTACGGACTCTCTGAATCCATCCTGCCAGAGTCACTTTTTGTCCCACGTCAGCTATCCTGAGCTGGCCACAAGTATGAGTACGATACATATGTCGATAAATTTGTTTACACGTTAAATAGGAAATGCATTACGTCGCCGTCCTTGACTACGTAGTCCTTGCCCTCGCTGTTGAGCTTGCCGGCGGCGCGGCAGGCGGCCTCACTTCCGTAGTGGACGTAATTCTCATAGGAGATAACCTCAGCACGGATGAATCCCTTCTCAAAGTCGGTATGAATCACTCCGGCGGCTTTAGGGGCTTTGTCCCCTTTGTTGATAGTCCAGGCGCGGACCTCGGGTTCTCCGGCGGTGAAGTAAGTCTGAAGGTTGAGCAGAGAGTAAGCAGCCTGGATGAGCCGTTCCACTCCGGATTTTTCCAGCCCCAACTCCTCAAGGAACATCTGGCGCTCTTCGTAGCTGTCAAGCTCGGCTATCTCGCTCTCGATTTTGGCTGCGATAATCATCATTTCGGCATCTTCGCCTTTTATCGCCTCCTTTACAGCCTCGGTGTATTTGTTCCCGGTCTTTGCTGAATTCTCGTCAACATTGCACACGTAAAGCACTTTCTTGGCGGTCAGGAGGGAGAATTCTTTAGCGAGACGCTATTCGTCTGGATTCTCCAAAGTAAGCTCGCGGGCATTGCGACCCTGCTCCAGAAGAGCCTTGTACTTCTCGAGAAGCTCCCACGCTTTCTTGGCATTTTTATCCCCTCCGGTCTGAGCCTGTTTGCGCACTTTTTCAATACGGTTGTTCACTGTCTCAAGATCCTTGATCTGGAGCTCCAAATCCACGATCTCTTTATCCCTGACAGGGTCAACGCTTCCGTCCACGTGGACTACGTTGCCGTCATCAAAGCATCTGAGCACGTGGAGTACGGCGTCGGTCTCGCGGATATTGGCCAGAAACTGGTTGCCAAGACCCTCGCCGTGGCTGGCCCCTTTCACAAGGCCTGCAATATCGACGATCTCTACGGTAGCCGGAACGACCCTTTTAGGATGTACGATGCTTTCGAGCACCTGCAAACGCTCGTCTGGAACATTTGTAGAGCCGATATTGGGTTCTATAGTGCAGAAAGGAAAGTTCGCACTCTGGGCTTTTGAAGAACTTATACAGTTAAATAGAGTGGACTTGCCCACATTCGGCAACCCAACTATTCCGCATTTCAATGACATCCGTATTAACAGTTTTATCTATTCTACAAAGATAGCGATTAACTGAGAATACCGGACAAGAATATAATGAAAATGACTACAGGGAGAACGTACTTGATCAAAAAGAACAGAACGTTGAACAGCGACTTGTTCATAGGCTGTTTACCACTGTTCTCAAGCTCATCCTTAAGACCGTTCTTACCGATAACCCATCCTACGAATATCACGAAGAACAGGGCTCCGAGAGTCATCAGGAAGTTGGCTGAGATATAATCGAAGAAGTCGAATACGGTGAATCCGAAGATCTTGAAATTGCTCCACACGCCGTTAGAGAGAGCGCAGACGCCGCAAGTCACAAGGAATGTGATGAACAGGAATACCGACGCCTTCTTTCTGTCAATGTGGTGTTCCTCAACAAAGTATGCCAGGACAACTTCCAGCAGTGAGATAGAAGATGTCAGAGCTGCCAAAAAGAGGCTGATGAAGAACAGTATGGCGATAAAGCCTCCGAAAGGCATGGAGTCGAATATTTCAGGAAGGGCAACGAATACGAGCCCCGGCCCCTCTGTAGGATTGATGCCGAATGAGAATACTGCCGGCATAATGGCTACACCTGCAAGCAGGGCAAAGAGGGTGTCAAATGAAGCGGTAAGACCTGCGCACTTAGGGATACTCTCGTCTTTAGAGACGTAAGATCCGTATGTCAGCAATGTACCCATTCCGAGTGACAGAGAGAAGAACGCCTGCCCCATAGCTGCCAGTACCGTCTGCCCCGTCACTTTTGACCAGTCAGGTTTAAAGAGGTATTCCAGTCCTTTAGAGGCACCGTCCAAGGTCAAAGACCTGATCGCTACCAGCACTATCAGGATGAAAAGTACAGGCATCATTATCTTCGAGAATTTCTCAATTCCGCATTTCACAACTGCAAGCAGAATAATGCTTGTCAGTGCAAGGAAGATAAATGTATAAATCAGA
>JAGDBY010000079.1 GCA_017958765.1 Bacteroidales bacterium
CTCCGTCCAGTATAGAATACTGGGTGTGGACATGCAGGTGTACGAATTTTCCCATATAGTCTTAGAACGAAATAAGTGATTCTCCGGTCATCTCAGCGGGCTGAGGAATACCCATCAAGGTCAGCATCGTAGGGGCGATATCCGCAAGACGGCCGTCCTTTACACTCTTCACGTCGTCATCCACTACGATGAACTGCACTTCATTCAGAGAGTGAGCTGGGTTAGGGGTTCCGTCAGGGTTTACGGCATAGTCGGCGTTACCGTGATCTGCTGTGATAATCACGCTGTAGCCATTCTTACGGGCAGCTTCCACCACTTCGCCCACGCAGCCGTCTATAACTTTCACAGCTTTGCAGATAGCGTCGTAAACTCCGGTATGGCCCACCATATCTTCGTTGGCGAAGTTGAGGATCACCATATCGTGCTTGCCGGTATTGAGATCCTTGATGAGAGCGTCTTTGACAAGCAGCGCACTCATTTCAGGCTGAAGGTCATAAGTGGCCACCTTAGGAGAAGCAATCAGAATTCTGTCTTCATTAGGGAACTCAGCCTCGCGGCCGCCGTTGAAGAAGAATGTGACGTGAGCGTATTTCTCGGTCTCGGCAATTCTCAGCTGAGTTTTGCCGGCTTCGCTTACCACCTCTCCGATAGTCTTCTGCACGTTCTCCTTGTCAAAGAGAATGTGAAGGCCGGTAAACTTGTCGTCGTAAGGGGTCAGACAGCAGTAGTAGAGAGGAATAGTGTGCATTCCTGCCTCAGGCATATCCTGCTGAGTGAGAACGGTGGTAATCTCGCGGGCGCGGTCGTTTCTGAAGTTATAGAATATCACCGCGTCACCTTCCTGTACTTTTCCGACAGGGTTGCCTGCTTCATCAACTATGCAGATAGGCTTGATGAACTCGTCTGTGACCCCTTCGTCATAAGAAGCCTGGATGGCGTCCACGGCTGAAACTGCTTTGGTTCCGATGCCGTTAACCACCAGGTCGTAACCCTCTTTGATCCTCTCCCATCTCTTGTCGCGGTCCATTATGTAGTAACGGCCGATAACGGAAGCAATCTTTCCGGTGGAGGCTGCAAGCTGCCCTTCAAGCTCCTCTACAAATCCTTTTCCGCTCTTAGGGTCGGTGTCTCGGCCGTCCATAAAGCAGTGAACATACACCTTCTTCAGGCCGCACTGCGCTGCGACGGCAAGGAATTCAAAAAGATGGTTCAGAGAGCTGTGCACTCCGCCGTGAGAGCAGAGTCCGAAGAAATGGAGAGCGCAGTCTTTCTCTTTGACATACTTGTAAACGTCGGCTATCTCTTTATTCTCAAGCAGAGTGTGAGACGCGCAGGCTCTGTTGATTTTAACAAGGTCCTGATATACTATACGGCCGCCGCCGATGTTGAGGTGTCCCACCTCCGAATTACCCATTTGTCCGTCAGGAAGACCCACATCCTCTCCACAGGCTTTAAGATGCGAAAACGGATATTTTGCGCGCAATCTGTCAATGTTGGGAGTTCCTGTAGTGTAGATGGCATTGCTGTGATCGTGCTTTCCCTCACCCCAGCCATCAAGAATCATTAATAATACCTTTTTATCCATATTTTTTAGCTATTTTTGTACCTGTCAATATCCGACAAAGTTACATAAAATATGGGTAAAAAAAGTAATAAGAATAGAGGAATAAAGTCTCCGAAAAGAAGAAAATCCGTAAGAGTCAGCGAGCGCCGGAGCAAGAGCGTTCAGGAGCTTGTCGGAGTGCTGTCGATGGCCCGCGACGGATTCGGTTTCGTCACTGCGGAAGGCTTTGAAGATGACATTTTCATCCCTTATTCTAAAATGCACGGCGCCCTCAACGGAGACACCGTCAAAGTGGCCGTTTCGAACAAGAAAAAAGAGGGGAAGAAGCAGGAGGGCGAGGTGATCGCCATTGTGGAGAGGAGCAACAAACCTCATATCGGCGTGCTGAGCGTGAGAGGAAATCAGGTATGGGCGATCGATGAGAGCAGCCGCATGCCTTACGACATAAAGATTCCGATGAAAGCCGGAGAACAGCTCCCTCAGATCGGAGGCAAACAGGCTGCAAACGGAGTC
>JAGDBY010000080.1 GCA_017958765.1 Bacteroidales bacterium
ATTCTCAGCGCAGGTGACGAGATTACTGAAGATTTGGCCGCTCTGATAGAGTCACTCCCTATCGAGCAGGTTGAAATCCGCTCCGTTCTTACCTGCGAAAGCCGTAAGGGTGTCTGCGCTAAGTGCTACGGACGTAACCTTGCAACAGGCAGAATGGTAGAGAAAGGCGAGGTGGTAGGTGTGATTGCAGCTCAGTCAATCGGTGAGCCTGGTACACAGCTTACCCTCCGTACATTCCACGTCGGCGGTACCGCTTCAAACATTGCTGCTGAGAATGAGATCAGAGCAAAGGAGAACGGTATCCTGCTGTTCGAAGAGGTCCGTACAATCAAGAAGGTTGACGACACCGGAGAACACACCATCGTAGTAGGACGTACAGGTGAGATGACCATCGTAAACGAAGAGACAGGCATCGAGCTCAGCCGTCACAATATCCCTTACGGAACAGAACTTTTCTTCGCCAACGAAGCTAAAGTCAACAAGGGCGATCTGATCTGCCACTGGGATGCATATAACGCACTTACCATCTCTGAAATCGACGGTATTGCCAAGTATGAATTCCTGGTTGACGGTGTCACCTACCGTGAGGAGACCGACGACATCTCAAGAGATAAAGTCATCATCGAGTCTCGCGACAAAGTGAGAACTCCTTCAATCAGAATAGTTGACGAGCAAGGTAACGAGCTCAAGCAACACAACCTGCCTGTCGGAGCTCACGTCAACGTGGAAGACGGTCAGCGCATCACAGTCGGTGACATTCTGTTCAAGATCCCTCGCGCTATCGGCAAATCAGGCGATATCACAGGAGGTCTTCCTCGTGTAACCGAACTTTTCGAAGCCCGCAACCCGTCTAACCCTGCAATCGTCAGCGAGATCAACGGTGAGGTGATCATGGGTAAAGCACGCCGCGGTAACCGTGAGATTATCGTCCGCGCTAAGACCGGTGAAGAGAAACACTATCTCGTTCCGCTGTCTAAACAGATTATGGTTCAGGAGAATGACTACGTAAGAGCCGGTATGGCGCTTTCTGACGGAGCCATCTCTCCAAGCGATATTCTCGCAATCCTCGGACCTATCAAGGTTCAGGAATACATTGTAAACGAGATTCAGGAGGTTTACCGTATGCAAGGTGTGAAGATCAACGACAAACACTTTGAAGTTATCGTCCGTCAGATGATGCGCAAAGTTCAGATCGTTGAACCTGGCGACACTCACTTCCTCCCTGAACAGCTTGTTGACAAGTGGGAATTCATCGAAGAAAACGACAACATATTTGATAAGAAAGTGGTTACGGATCCGGGTGATTCTAAAGAGCTTCACGCGGGACAGATTGTTACCGTACGCCGTCTGCGCGACGAGAATTCAATTCTGAAACGTCAGGATCTCAAGCTTGTAGAGGCAAGAAACGCCGTTCCGGCTACTTCAAACCAAATTCTTCAAGGTATTACAAGAGCAGCTCTGCGCACAAACAGCTTCATGTCAGCCGCCTCATTCCAAGAGACTACCAAAGTGCTGGGTGACGCCGCTATCCGTGCGAAAGTTGACTACCTTGAGGGCCTGAAAGAGAATGTGATCTGCGGACACTTGATTCCTGCCGGAACAGGTCAACGCGAGTATGACAAACTCATCGTAGCGTCTATGGATGACTACAACAGGATGATGTCAGGCAAATAATCTTATGGTTCAAAGTTGAAAAGTGGCTTGAACGAGCCACTTTTCTTTTATAGAATAATTATGGGACTTATCAGAGAACTGAGGGGATTCACCCCTAAAATAGGTAAAGGGACTTTCGTGGCGGAAACCGCTGTAATAGTGGGAGATGTCACAATCGGAGAAGACTGCAGCATCTGGTACGGAGCTGTTCTGAGAGGCGACGTGAATACCATTAAGATCGGTGACCGCGTGAACATCCAGGACGGAGCCGTGATCCACACGCTCTACAACAGGTCGGTATCCATTCTCGGCAATGACGTATCCGTAGGACACAATGCTATAATCCACGGAGCGAAAGTGGGCAACAACGTTCTGATCGGGATGGGAGCCATCCTGATGGACAATGCGGTGATTCCGGACAATACGATAATTGCGGCGGGAGCCGTCGTGCTGAGCAACGAGGTACTGGAACCGGGTGTCTATGCAGGAGTACCTGCCAAGAAGGTTAAAGACTCAAGTAGCGCCATCGGAGAGGCTGCCCACAAGAATGCTCAAGGATATCTGCTCTATAAGGAGTGGTACAAGTAGAATAAAACTTTGTAACTCCCTCTCTGTCAGCAGGTATCTCCTTTCCTCCGCCGTACAGCAGATCGTACACGTGACGTGATACCGGAGGTGCAGGGTCCACGATTGCGGCCTTCCCTGCTACTATTTTTTCGATCTCTTCTTTCAAGAAAGGATAATGGGTGCAGCCTAACACAATATGGTCTGCACCTTTTTCTATCATAGGGTCGATGTATTTATGGAGAAGGCCGACAGTGGCTTCGGAATGGAGATTTCCCGACTCTACAGCCTCCACAAGACCGTCTCCCCTGGCCTCCAACACCTCAATCTCCTCTCCGTATTTAGCAAGGGTATTCTGATAGAGCTTCCCTTTGAAGGTGCCGGCTGTAGCCAGAATGCCGATAACTTTGGACTTGGAGTGAAGAGCGGCGGGCTTGAGGGCAGGCTCCATACCGACGAAAGGAACGTCGTAATGCTCTCTCAGATAGGATATTGCAGCGGCGGTGGCGGTATTGCAGGCCACAACTATCAGATCTACTCCCTTCTCAATGAAGAAGTCGGTAACCTTGCAGGCCCTCTCGATGATGAACTCAGCCGGCTTGCGGCCGTAC
>JAGDBY010000081.1 GCA_017958765.1 Bacteroidales bacterium
ACTGTAATCCCTCATCAGCCCGACATTCTCTTCAATCACCGGCACCGTGATCAGGGAGCCGGAAGGGAGATTTTTGCTGATCTTATCGAGCTCGGCCTCCACCTTGTTCAGCTCCGTACCGCAGAATTCGGCAAAGAGGGCGGCTGCTTCTGGTTCGATCCTGTAACCTCTCAGGGACACAAACTTCTCGATCCTGAGCGGCATATTGTACTCCGGAGTCGGGACAAACTCCAGAACCTCTCCTATCCCGCCTGCCTCTTTATAGAATTTGGTCCTCTTGTCGATGTTCTTGGTGACCATCGGGTCTGTCGGGGTCTTGTAGCAGATAACAAGGACCGTGCTTTTCATCAGATGGGAGAAATAGGAGTAGATATCCTCCACCTTTTTCATCATCTGGGCCTCCTTGACAACAACCAGCTGGCGGGAGACCATCATCGGGTACTGACGGGCTGTGCCCACCACCTGATCGGCCGTAACATCGGCGCCGAAATAGACGATCTGACCGAATGCCCGCTCCTCTTCAGAGAGAACATTCTCCATAAGAAGGTCACACACCTTGTCTATGTAGTAGTGCTCTTTTCCGAACAGCAGGTAGAACGGCTTAATATCGCCCGAAAGGATGTCAGAACTCACCCTTTCATACAATTGCTCATTGTCTGCGCCCTGTTTTGCCATACGGCGAATTTAACTATTTTTTCTGTATCTTTGTATAAGTCTATACTCGGCTGATGACATATATTTTCGATCCATTAAGAAAAAAGAATGTCAAGTTGACTCCCGAAGAGAGAGTGCGCCAGAACTTGATCGTCGTTTTGAATGAGCAGTGCGGATATCCCCTCTCTCATATGGCCAGTGAGTATTCCTTTTCGTTCAATTCTCTCACCTACAGAGCCGACATCGTGGTCTTCAACAGGCAGCTTAAGCCTAAGATTCTCGTAGAATGCAAGGCGCCGTCCGTTGCCCTGTCGGAGGATGTCATAGATCAGGTTATCAGATACAATTATGTCCTCAAGGTAGAGTATATCCTCATCTCCAACGGGAGCAATTCTCTCCTGCTTAAGAAAGATAATCTGACCGGGGTCTATTCTCCTTCGAGAAACTTTCCTACCTTTGAGCAATTGCAAGATGATTAAAGTACTGGACAACATAATCTTTCAGACCGTAAGCGAGGAGGCTCGCCTGCAGGGTGTAAGGGCTTTCGTGATCGGAGGCTTCGTGAGAGACTATTATCTCCAGAATCCGAGCAACGACGTCGACATTGTGGTCGAAGGGAGCGGAATTGCCCTTGCAGAAGCGGTTGCGGCCAGGCTTCGCTCGAAGGTGTCAGTGTTCAAGAACTTCGGCACGGCTATGCTCAAATACAGAGGGATCGAAGTGGAGTTTGTGGGGGCCCGCAAGGAATCCTACAACAGAACGAGCAGGAAACCGGTTGTAGAGAACGGCACCCTGGAAGATGACCAGAAACGGAGAGACTTTACCATCAACACCCTCTCCTTCAGTCTTCAGCAGGAAGATTTCGGCACTCTGATAGACCCGTTCGGAGGAATTCAGGACCTGAATGCAGGACTTATCAGAACTCCTCTGGACCCGGACACAACTTACAGCGACGACCCTCTGAGAATGCTCAGGGCCATCCGTTTCGCTACGAAACTGGGGTTTGAGATTGTTCCGGAGTCTGTCGAATCTATCAAGAGGAATAAGCAGAGACTCGAGATTCTCTCAAAAGAGAGGATTGCCGACGAACTCAACAAGATAATGTCCTACGACACTCCGTCCAGGGCGTTCGTGCTGATGGAGCAGTGCGGAATACTCGAGATCATTCTCCCGGCTCTTCACAATCTGATCGATGTCGAGGAGGATGCTTACGGACACAAGGACAACTTCACCCATTCTCTGAAAGTTCTGGACAATGTTGCCGCCGTAAGCGATGACATATGGCTCAGATGGGCCGCCCTGCTGCACGATATCGGAAAAGCCTCTACCAAGAAGCTCGACCAGAATGTAGGCTGGACTTTCTACAACCACGATTATATCGGAGCGAAAATGATTCCGGGAGTGTTCAGACAGCTGAAACTGCCTCAGAATGAGAAGATGAAGTATGTGCAGAAGCTGGTCGGACTCCATATGAGGCCTATGGCTCTGGTGACTGACGAAGTGACCGATTCCGCTATCAGGAGACTGCTCTTCGATGCGGGGGACGACGTCGATGACCTGATGATTCTCTGCAAGGCCGACATCACCTCCAAGAATGCGAAGAAGGTGGAGCTTTTCAAGAACAACTACGAACTGGTGAAAGAGAAGATGGTGGAAGTTGAAGAGAAAGACAGAATCCGCAACTTCAACAATCCTATCACCGGGGAGCTTATTATGCAAAAATACGGCATCCCGCCTTGCAAGGAGATCGGAGTGATCAAAGAGTATATCAAGAATGCCATTCTCGACGGGGTCATTGAAAACGACTATGAACAGGCTTACCGGCTGATGGAGATCAAGGCCGCTGAGCTGTTCGGCAATAAGAGTGAATTATCTGACAAATAATACTACCATGACACTGGAACAACAAATTCAAAAGGATATTATGGAGGCGATGAAGGCCAAGGACCAGGTTCGCCTCGGAGCTGTCCGTTCCATCAAATCTGCCATTCTTTTGGCAAAGACCTCTGAAGGCGGAGCTAAAGAGCTGCAGGACAGTGACATCATAAAGCTTATTCAGAAACTGGCAAAACAGAGAAAAGAGTCTGCAGACCAATACGTTGCAGCTGGGAGGAAAGACCTTGCCGACAACGAGATGGCAGAGGCCGCCATTCTGGAAAAATATCTCCCGGCACAGCTTACACCTGAAGAGGTTGAAGCTCAGTTAAGGCAGATA
>JAGDBY010000082.1 GCA_017958765.1 Bacteroidales bacterium
ACCCGACAAGATGATTGTCACCAAGGCTGAGCTTATGGATGTGATTAAATCCAAGCAGATAGACTGCCTGGTGACTTTCGGTGCAGGAGACATAGACCATTTTGTCATCCCAATAGAGAATTATTTGAATGAATGTTTAGGAAGATCTTGATAGTATTCGCCATTGTGCTCTTCTTCGCTATCGCGGGAGCATATTTCTTCTTCTCTGCACAGCTGAACAGGGACGGAAGAGAGGCGATGGTATGCAAGACGCTGAACGTTGTCATTCTGGACAGTCTGGAGAATGCCTTCATTACCGTCCCGGAGATCGAGGACTTTATGGGCACTTCTATGTTCGGGAAGAGACTGGACTCCATAAATACTTATCAGATAGAGAATTATCTGGCCGGGAAAGACGTAATAGCCACTGCTAACGCCTTTGTCTCGATGCCGGACCGTCTCACGGTGGAAGTAACTCAACGCAAACCCGTGGTCCGTTTCCAGAAAGAGGATTTCGGATTCTTCGCCGATGAGACCGGATTCATTCTCCCTCTGAACTTGAAGCACTCTATAAACCTCCCGGTGGTTACCGGAGACCTTCCTATAGAGGTGACTGAATCCTTCCGCGGATACACGGACAACACGCAGTGGATGGATGAGGTGATAGATTTTACCAACTACATCAGGCAGAATGCCTACTGGAGCGAGGAGATTGAGCAGATCAGCGTTGAGAGCAACGGCGACCTGATTCTCTACCCCAAGACAGGCACTTTTAAAATTGTCTTCGGAGGATTTGACGACAGAGAGGCCAAGTTCGAAAAACTGGCCGCATTCTACAAGGCGATCCTTCCTGACGAGACAAAGAATTACACCAGCATAAACTTGAAATACAAAGATCAAATTGTTTGTAAATAGATATGAATGATATTATTACAGCAGTCGAACTGGCAACGAGCAAGGTATCTGTAGCTGTCGGGCAGAAAACCGGAGACAAGGTGACCGTTATCGCCCACTGTACCACTCCCATGCCCAAAGGTATCCGACACGGAGAGGTCGAGAACAACCACAAGGTGATAGAGGCCCTCAGAGAGACGGTCAAGATGGCCGAAGATATTCTCGAAGAGCCTATCGCGGACGTTACCCTGTGTCTGTCCAGCCAGTTTTTAAGGAGCGAGGACTGCTCTGTAAAGAAAGAGAGAAGGGACCCGGGAAGATACATCACCGGGGCGGAGTTCAAAAGTTGGCAGAAAGAGGTCCTCAACACCCCTGTGGCTGAAGATGAGGCCATTTTCGAAGCCATCCCGCAGTCTTTCGACATTGACGATATGATAGGCATCTCCCCTGCAGAGATACTGGGAATGAGCGGCAGGAGGGTCCAGGGATTCTACAAGCTTATCATCGGAAAGAAGTCTTCAATGCAGAATAAGCTCGACGTGGCTCAGAGATGCGGTCTGAACGTGGTCAGCACCACGCTCTCATCCATCGGATCGGCCAGCGCTGTGCTCAACAAGACCGAACTGGAGAACGGTGTGGCTCTGCTTGACATCGGCGCCGGCACCACCGACGTAGTGATTGTCAAAGACAACATTATCAGGGAAGTCGGAGTGATCCCTTTCGGAGGCCAAAGCGTTACCGAGGATATCAAGAACGTAGCCTGCATTACTGCTGAAGCCGCCGAATTGATAAAGATCAAGTACGGCACCTGCATAGAGGACGGTATCAACGAGAATAAAAAGCTGATTCTGAAGGGTTCCGCAGGGGCGGACAATACGGAGATTCACCTGACGCTGCTCGCCTCGGTGATTTACGCCAGGATGTGCGAAATCTTCGAAGCTGCCCTCTACATTATCGAGAGGGCCGGATATGCCGGCAAGATTCCGGCCGGAATAGTAGTTACCGGAGGAACCTGCTATATGGAGAATATCAAAGACCTGGGAAGAGCCATCACCGGATATAACATCCGCCTGGCCAACGCTCTGGGCAATATCTCCGACAGTTCCGAGAGGACCGCATTCGATACCTATTCTTCTTCAATAGTCGGCTCCGTCATCAGAAGCCTTGACGAGAGTATGGACCTCAACGTAGAGTCAACCAAATACGCTCCGAAGGTCACAAGCGAGAGTCACAGGAACAACACACTCTTCGGACAGGAAGAGATTTCAGTGGTAAAGACCAAGAAGAAAGAGGAGAAAAAGGCCAGACCGGAGAAGCCTAAGGCTAAAGGTCCTTCAATATGGGATGAATTATTCAGTGGCAAAATTAATAACGAGGTGTAATTATGGAGTACTTAATGGATATAGAAGTTCCTTCTAACTGGATAGCTAAATCAAACATCCTCAAGGTTATAGGAGTAGGAGGCGGAGGTACTAACGCCGTCGCATATATGTACCAGCAGGAGATCAAGGACGTTGACTTCATCGTCTGCAATACCGATTTTCAACACCTCAACGACTGCCCGGTCAAAACTAAAATCCAGCTGGGTCCTATTACCTGCAGAGGTCTGGGCGCCGGCACCGAGCCGTTGGTAGGACGTAAGGCCGCCATTGAATCGAAGGATGAGATAGAGGCTGCGCTGGGCGGAGACACCGAGATGGTATTCATCACCTGCGGAATGGGCGGAGGAACCGGCACGGGAGCTGCTCCTGTTATTGCGGAGATCGCCAAATCAAAAGGACTTCTCACAGTGGGCGTTGTGACCCTCCCTTTTAGGGACGAGGGTCCGGAGGCTCTTTTCAGGGCCAACGAAGGCATCAAGGAGCTTAACAAACACGTTGATTCTCTGCTTATTATAGATAACCAAAAGTTATATGACCTCGAGGGAGTAAAGCTGTTCTCAGCCTTCCCTAAAGCCGATGAGGTCCTGGCGACGGCCGTCAAGAGTATCGCCGAGATTATTACCAGCCGAGGCTACATCAACGTCGATTTCGCAGACGTCCGCAAAGTTATGCAGGACAGCGGTATGGCTCTGATGGGTATAGGCAGGGCGTCAGGTCCCGACAGAGTGCAGAAAGCCATCGACATGGCATTCAAGTCCCCTCTTTTGAGCGACTACGACCTGAGCGGAGTATCCAGAGTGCTGGTCAACATCTCATCCAGCAGCAACGACGAATTCGCCCTTGATACCGACGAGCTCTCTCAGATTATGGATTACATCA
>JAGDBY010000083.1 GCA_017958765.1 Bacteroidales bacterium
GGTTTCCAACCCTACGGGCAGTACAGCCTATTCTCTGAGCGTCCGCGGACCTATCGTCACTCCCGACTCAAAAGTGCTCATGCTCTCACCTGTGGCCCCTCACAACCTGAACGTGCGCCCGATCGTGGCTCCGGAAGACAGTGTTATCGAGGTGAGCTTCGTCTCCAAGGAGGGCGCCCTGGTCACTCTCGACAACCGGAGTTTTGACGCGCAGCGCGAAGGACGGTTCACCGTCACCAAGGCCGACTGCTATGCCAACTGTGTGAGACTCCACAACAGCAATTTTATCAACGCCCTCAGAGACAAGCTTCTGTGGGGAGAAGACAGGAGAAATACGATATGATACCGCAGCATGTTACTATAATTATGGACGGAAACGGCCGATGGGCTAAACAGAAAGGGAAGAACCGTCTGTACGGTCACAACAATGCCCTGGAGAGTGTCAGGGAGTGCTGTGACTTCGCACTTCACAAAGGGATCAAGTATCTCAGTCTGTTCGCATTCTCCGAGGAGAATTGGAACCGTCCCAAAGAAGAGGTGGAAGGGTTGATGCAGCTTCTTAAGAAAGCTATAGACACTGAGACCGACGGCCTTATCCAAAACGGCATCAAGCTCAGGGTGGTAGGGGATCTGTCCAAGCTCCCCGAGTCTCTCCGAAATCTGGTGCATCAGGTGGAGGAGAAGTCCGCTCATAACACCGCGATGACCTTGATTATGATGCTCAGCTACAGCGGTAAGTGGGATATTACCCAGGCTGTCAATAAGATACTGGCCGAGGCCAAGGAAGATCCTACAGTCCTGGACAAGCCTCTTCTGCCGGCCGATTTCGAGAAGTATCTCGCCACTGCGGGCATCCCTGATCCGGACCTGATGATCCGTACCAGCGGAGAGGAGAGAATCAGCAATTATATGCTGTGGTAGTGTGCTTACACTGAGTTTTATTTTACGGACGTACTTTGGCCTGATTTTCGCAAAAATGATTTTCAGAAGGCCCTCGACAGTTTTGAAAAAAGGGACCGCAGGTATGGTAAAATTAAATAATGTTTTACCTTTGTAGACTTAACTGGTTTTGATGAGAAAGTTCAGTATTATTCTATTCGCTCTGTTGTTTTTCTGCGGCGTGGCATATGCTCAGCAGGTGATTGTTGTTCAGGAGAATGGGGAGCGCCCTCAGCAGGATATAATTGTCCCGCAGAACGTGGAGATAGATTATAATAATCCGCAAACCTATATCATCGGCGGTGTTACCTGCGAAGGTACCAACTACCTCAGCCCTCAGCAGCTTATTTCCCTTTCTGGCCTAGGGCAGGACAGCAGATTACAATCCCGAGCGCCGATCTTTCCAATATCATAAAGAGAATCTGGAAGCAGAGATTCTTCGAGGACGTGGGCCTCTATGTCGATGCTATTTCCCCTACAAACGATACCGTATTCCTCAGACTTCAGATTCAGGAGCGTCCGAGAGTTACCGTCTGGGGATTCTCCGGACTCCGTAAAGGCGAGCAGGACGACCTCAAAGAGAAGCTGAGCCTTCGAAGAGGAGGTGAGCTGTCGGACTACGTGATCAATTCTTCAACCGACGTTATCAAGAAGTATATGGCGGAGAAGGGTTTCCTCAACGCTGTGGTTAATGTCGAGAGAGAGGTCGATACCCTTATCAACAATGCGGTCAAGGTGACTTTCGCTGTGGACCGCGGCGACAAGATCAAGATCAAGAACATCAACTATCTGGGAGCAGAAGGTATCAACCGCTTCAAGATGGACCGTTCTATGAAGAAGACAAAGGCCAACATCTGGTACAACATATTCAATTCCAAGAAATTCAACGAGGAAGAATTCGTCAACGACAAAGAGTCCCTTATCGAGCTGTTCAACGAGCTGGGATACCGCGACGCTAAGATTGTGTCCGACTCTATATATTATGTAGAGCCGAAGCGTCTGGGTATCGACATCAATATCGACAGGGGCAAACAATACTATTTCAGAAATATCACCTGGACAGGTAACTCCATTTATACTGCGGAGTATCTTCAGAGTCTCCTTAGAATCAACAAAGGTGACGTCTACGACATCGTCTCTATGAACAAGCGTCTCAACGGAGGCGGCAAGGAGACCGACGTCGTGATCTCAAACCTGTTCAGAGACAACGGATATCTGTTCTTCAGCGCCACTCCGGTGGAGACCACCATTGTGGGTGACTCGGTGGATGTGGAGATCCGCATCGTCGAGGGAGAGCAGGCTACTTTCAACAACGTTATCATCAGCGGTAACGACGTTACCAATGAGAATGTGATCCGTAGGGCGGTGTACACCCGTCCGGGTTATCTCTACAGTCAGTCAGACTTCGAGCGTTCTATCAGGGAGCTCGGTAATATGACCAACTTCGATGCAGAGAAGATCACCCAGCAGGGTTCCGGATGGAACTTGATTCCTAATCCTATCGACAATACGGTGGACATCTCCTACAATGTAGTGGAGAAGTCAAACAGCCAGCTCGAGCTCTCAGGAGGTTGGGGAGGCGGTATGTTCGTCGGTTCGGTGGGTATCAACTTCAGCAACTTCTCTACCAGGAACTTCTTCAACACGGAGGCTTGGAAGCCGGTTCCTCTGGGAGACAACCAGTCTCTGTCACTCAGATTCCAGACCAACGGATCATACTACACATCACTGTCGGCTTCGTTCGTCGAGCCGTGGCTGTTCGGTAAGAAGCCTACATCGCTAAGTATTTCAGCATACTATTCCCGTCAGACAAACTCGTACATTTCCACTTATTATCAAGTGCTTAACGACAATCAGTTCTACGAGGTTTACGGTGCTGCAGTCGGACTGGGTTCACGTCTGAAATGGCCTGACAACTACTTCGTGCTCTCTCATATGCTGAGCATCCAGACTTACAAGTTGCAGGATTGGGGTTACGGGTTCCTGTTCTCTACAGGTAAATCACACAACTTCAACTACACCATTACACTTAACAGAAACTCTACCGACCAGTCTATCTATCCGCGTCAGGGATCGGACATTTCGCTGTCGCTCTCTCTCACTCCGCCTTACTCACTGCTGAGATCCGGAGGACGCTCGGTAGATTATTCTAAGATGCCGGTAACGGATCACTACAAATGGATCGAGTACCACAAGTGGTCGCTCAAGGCTTCCAACTACGTGAAGCTGGCCGGAGACCTGGTGCTTATGACACGCGCTCAGTTCGGTTATCTGGGTTATTACAACAGAAACTGGGGCTATTCTCCGTTTGAAGGCTTCCTGGTGGGCGGTGACGGTATGTCCGGTTACAGTATGTACGGACAGGATGTTATTTCGCTCCGCGGTTATGAGAACTATTCTCTGACACCACAGGTAGGAGGTGCGTACGCCGGTAACGTATATGACAAATTTACAATTGAGCTGAGGTACCCTCTCATACTTGAGCCTCAGTCATCAGTATTCCTTCTGGCATTCGTCGAGGGCGGTAACTGCTGGTCGGATATCAAGAACTTCAACCCGTTCCAAATCAAGCGTTCAGCAGGTATTGGAGCGAGGATCTTCCTCCCGGTAGTCGGACTGCTCGGTATTGACTGGGGTTACGGTTTCGATTCTACCGCTGCTAAAAAAGGACAATTCCACTTTGTAATAGGACAACAATTCTAGCTATGAAAAAGATTTTTTTGACACTGACTTTGGTCTTTGCCGCAATGGTTGCGACAAATGCACAGAACGTAGCTTTCATCAGTACCGAGAAGGTTCTGGAAAGTTTGAAGAGTTATGTTGATGCTCAACAAGAATTGAACGCCCTTGCTGAAAAGTATCAGGCATCTATTCAACAAGATGTGGATGAGCTGGATGCTATCTACAGAGAGTATCAGCAGAATAAAGCTTACTATTCTCAACAGCAACAAACATCTAGAGAGAATTATATTATTGACAGAGAGAAGGCTATCAACGAGAAACAAGAGACTTATTTCGGAGAGAAAGGCGTAATGGCCATCCGTTCCGAGAGTCTGCTCAAGCCTATCAAAGACAGAGTACAGGCCGCTATTGACGCAGTGGCTGCAAGACACGGTTACGTTATCATTCTCGACACATCGGTTATGCCGGGCGTTGTTTACAAGAATGATAAGTATGACCTTACAAATGAAGTAATTGAATATTTAAAATAGATTAAAATGAAAAAAATCCTAGTTATTATGTTGTGCGCCTTCGCGGTGTCATTCTCAGCAAATGCGCAAAACAAATTCGGTCACATCAGTATCAGCGAGGTTGTTAACCTTATGACTGAGAGAGACTCAGCTATAGTGCAACTCAGTAGATACCAAGCAGAGCTTGTCGAAGAGATGGAAGCTATGCAGACTGAGTACAATAATAAGATTAACACTTATCAACAGAAGCAGGCTACTTGGTCTACCGCAGTTCGCGAGAGCAAAGAGGCTGAACTTCAGGAGATAGTTCAAAGAATCCAGAACTTCGAGCAGTCAGCTACAAACGACCTGAATAACTTGCAGAACAGTTTGATGGCTCCGATTTATCAAAAGGCACAGGATGCTATTGACAAGATCGCCAAATCAAGAGGACTTACATTTGTGTTCGACACAACTACATTGCTCTATTTTGACGCATCTCAGAGCACCGACCTGCTCCCTTTGGTAAAAGCTGAATTGGGTATTCCTGCAGCTAAAGTTTCTCCTTCTGTAATTGAATAAGTATATGTAATGCAACATACCGTTATTGATGCCGATGATGTCGTAATTCGCTTTTGCGGCGATTCCGGCGATGGTATGCAATTAATAGGAACTTTGTTTGCAGACGCATCTGCTCTGTACGGGAATGAAATATCCACTTTTCCCGACTATCCGGCAGAAATCCGCGCTCCCCATGGCACTATATCCGGCGTATCCGGCTTCCAGGTGCACATAGGGAGCGTTGAGATTAATACCCCGGGTGACTACTGCGATGTGCTGGTGGCGATGAACCCTGCTGCGCTCAGAGCAAATGCCAAATGGGCTAAGCCTACCGCAACCGTCATCCTGGATATCGACAGTTTTGACGACGCAGGGATCGAGCGCGCCGGTTTCAAGACCGACAACCCTCTGGAAGAGCTTCATATCGAAGACAGAACCATAGTCTGCGCTCCGATCACCACCCTGACTAAAGAGAGCCTCAAGGAGAGCGGCCTGGACAACAAGGCCATTGTCCGTTCCAAGAATATGTTCACTCTCGGAATGTGCTTCTTTATGTTCAACAGGTCTCTCGACCACACATTCTCCTACATAGAGAAAAAATTCAAGAAAAAGCCCGAACTCATCGAGCCTAACAAGAAGGTGCTTTTTGACGGCTTCAACTATGCCTCAAATGTGCACGCTATCGCAAATACCTATCAGGTAGGGCCGTACAAACAGGAAAAGGGCAAATACAGAAATATAAACGGCAATCAGGCTACGGCTTGGGGACTTATAGCAGCCGCTGAGAAAAGCGGTCTGCCGCTCTTCTGCGGTTCATATCCTATAACCCCGGCTACCGCCATTCTCGAGGAGCTCGCCATTCACAAGAGTCTGAATGTGAAGACGCTCCAGGCTGAGGATGAAATTGCCGGCATCTGTACTGCAATCGGAGCCGCCTATGCCGGCAACTTTGCAGTTACATCCACTTCAGGCCCGGGTCTCTCTCTGAAGTCAGAAGCCCTGGGGCTTGCTATGATTACAGAATTACCTCTTGTAATCATCGACGTACAGCGCAGCGGTCCTTCTACAGGTATTCCTACTAAGACCGAGCAGACCGACCTCAATCAGGCTCTCTACGGCCGTAACGGCGAGTGCCCGATCTGCATCATAGCCGCTCATTCTCCGAGTCACTGTTTTGACGCCGCCTTTACAGCCGGCAAGCTGGCTCTTGAGCATATGATGCCTGTGATTCTGATGTCGGAAGGTTTCATCGCCAACGGCAGCGAGCCTTGGAAGATCCCTGCAATGGCCGATTATCCGGCTATCAAACCTCCGTTCATCGAGAGCTGCGAAGGACATTTCAATCCTTACGAGCGCGACCCTGAGTCTTATGTCCGCAAATGGGCTGTCCCGGGGAAGAAAGGTTTGGAGCACAGGGTAGGAGGTCTTGAGAAGAATCCTCAGGGTGTTATCTCAAGCGATCCTGAGAATCACGCCAGAATGGTTGCCGACCGCGCCGAGAAAGTGGCCCGCGTGGCTAATTACATCCCGGAGCAGGAGATTTTCGGTGAGAAAGAGGGCGACGTGCTGGTAGTGGGATGGGGAGGTACATTCGGACATCTCTACACTGCAGTGAAAGCCCTTCAGGCTAAAGGGAGAAAAGTCTCACTGGCTCACTTCGACTTCATCAATCCGCTCCCTCGGAACACCGAGAAAGTGCTCAGCGGATTCAGCAAGATACTGGTATGCGAGTTGAACAGCGGTCATTTCGTAGATTATCTGCGAGCTAAAATGCCTCAGTTCAGCTATTTACAATATAATAAGGTTCAAGGCCAGCCGTTCATTGTCTCAGAGATCGTGGACGCTGTAGAGGCTGTTTTATAGGAGGGAAGGTATGAGGTACACTGCACAGGATTTCAAAAGCAATCAGGAAGTAAGGTGGTGTCCGGGATGCGGAGACCACGCCGTGCTGGCAGCTCTTACAAGAGCGCTGCCTGAAGTGAGCGAACAGCTTAACTACGACAAAGAGCGTTACGTTGTGGTATCGGGTATCGGCTGCTCGTCCAGACTCCCATATTATGTGAATACTTACGGTTTCCACAGCATTCACGGCCGCGCAACAGCCATTTCCACCGGTATCAAGGTGGCCAACCCTACACTTACGGTGTGGCAGGCCTGCGGTGACGGAGACGCTCTGGCTATCGGAGGAAACCACTTCATTCACGCTATTCGCAGAAATATTGACATCAATATAATACTGTTCAACAATCAGATCTACGGTCTTACCAAAGGTCAGTACAGTCCTACTTCGAAGCTCGGCGCTATCACCAAGACTTCTCCGTACGGCACTGTAGAGCACCCTTTCTCTCCGGGTATGCTTGTCCTCGGAGCGCGCGGCACATTCTTCGCCAGAAGTCTGGACACCGAGCTGAAGCTCAATCAGGAGATCTTCATCGAGGCTGCCAAGCACGACGGCACGTCAGTGTGCGAGATGCTCACCAACTGCGTCATCTTCAATGACGGTGCCCACGCCGGATTTGCCAACAAAGAGGAGAAAGAGGACCGAACCATCACACTCCGTGACGGTCAGAAGATGATCTTCGGCAAGAACCGCAACAAAGGTCTGATGCTGGCCGGAAGAAAACTGGTTGTGGTGGAGATCGGCAAGAACGGTATCACAGAGACGGATATCCTAACTCACCACTCGGATACGGTGGATTCGGGTATCCACAGCATGCTCATCAATATGAAATATCCGGATTTCCCTGTAGCTCTGGGAGTTATCAGAAACGTGAAGGATATGACATACGATGACAACGTGCGTGACCAGCTTCTGGAAGTGAAGAGCAAATCGACAATCCACAATATGGACGAGCTGCTCAACAGCGGAAGCACCTGGGAAGTTAAGTAATTACAATAAATAGGATTTTTCCATTAATAAACTTAAAACACTACAATATCATGAAAGTTAACGAAATCATGGCTGCTTTGGAGCTAAAGCACCCTGGTGAAAAAGAGTATCTTCAAGCTGTGCGCGAAGTTCTCGAATCAGTAGAAGAGGTTTACAACCAACATCCTGAGTTTGAAAAAGCTAAGATCGTTGAGAGAATTGTTGAGCCTGACCGTATCTTCACATTCAGAGTTACCTGGGTTGACGATAAGGGAGAAGTTCAGACAAATCTCGGATACCGTGTTCAATTTAATGCCGCAATCGGTCCTTACAAAGGCGGTTTGCGTTTCCACAAAGCCGTAACCCCTTCAATGTTGAAGTTCTTGGGTTTCGAGCAGACATTCAAGAATGCCCTCACTACTCTCCCTATGGGCGGCGGTAAAGGCGGTTCTGATTTCGACCCGGTAGGAAAATCAAACGCTGAAATCGAGCGTTTCTGCCAGGCGTTTATGCTTGAACTTTGGCGCAACATCGGTCCTGACACCGACGTCCCTGCAGGTGACGTAGGAGTAGGCGGCCGTGAGATCGGATTCCTCACAGGTATGTACAAGAAGCTCGCACGCGAGTACAATACAGGCGTTTTGACAGGTAAGGGTATGACTTGGGGCGGCAGTATTCTCCGTCCTGAAGCAACCGGCTTCGGCGCTCTCTATTTCACTTCACAGGTTCTTGCAACTGCCGGTAAGGATATCAAAGGCAAGACAGTGGCCATCTCAGGTTTCGGAAACGTTGCTTGGGGCGCAGCTACAAAAGCTACCGAGCTTGGCGCTAAGGTGATCGCTATCAGCGGTCCTGACGGCGTATGCCAGATCCCTGGCGGTATTACAAAAGATATGATCGACTATATGCTTGTAATGCGTGCTTCAAACCGTAACAAAGTTCAGGATATGGCTGACAAGTTCCCTGGTCAGACTACATTCGTAGCAGGCAAGAAGGCTTGGAGCGTTAAATGCGACATCGCTCTCCCTTGCGCTTTCCAGAACGAGCTTAACGAGGACGACGCTAAACTGCTTCTCGCAAACGGTACTTGGTGCTGCTGCGAAGTTTCAAATATGGGCTGTACTCCTGAGGCTATCCACGCTTTCCAGAAAGCCGGTATTCTCTTCGCTCCGGGAAAGGCTGTAAATGCAGGCGGTGTAGCAACTTCAGGTCTCGAGATGACTCAGAATGCCGCTCACCTGGCTTGGACCGGCGAAGAAGTTGACGCTAAGCTTCACTGGATTATGTCTTCAATCCACGAGCAGTGCGTTAAGTACGGTAAGAAAGCTGACGGCACAATCGACTACGTGAAGGGTGCAAACATCGCCGGCTTCATGAAGGTCGCAACCGCTATGCTTGAGCAGGGAATTATCTAATTCCTTAATGCCGACAAAAAAAGAGCGTCCTTCACTGAGGGACGCTTTTTATTTATCTATTGCTTCCTGCCTTATGTTATCCGGGATCTTGGCGGAGATAAGGGTCATCTTCTCTCTGGTGGTATTGTTGGCAGTCATCGTAAGCGTTTTCCCTTCGGTCTCCTTGAAAACTCTGTAATCGCAGGCCCACGGAGTGCCGTCACTGTAACTTCCGGTCACAATGTTGTTGGTGCGGGTCCAGGTGCCAGTGTAGTGATAATACCTTCCGGCTCCCTTCATCTGATAGATGTTGAACTGGCCGCTGCTCAAAAACTCTATATAGACATCCACTGTCTCGCTCCCGACCACAATGGCTTTGGTGGAGGATTCCATCTTGGTAAGCAGCCAGCTGCCGGTCACATCGTAGTTAGCGGCAGGGAACTTCTCTCCGCACCCTGTAATGGCGAGGCATACCAAGAATATGACAGCTATTCTCTTCATTAGAACCACCCTCCGTTAGATGAAACATTGCGTTTGGCTACAATGGAAACCACCTGCTTTATCTCCTTGCCGCCTCTTACGTCGCCGCCTCCCACAACGCTTCCGCCTGCTACGGCGCTGATTGTGAGTCTGGCGGAGCCTATCTTGCCCGGGTGAACGAAGAGCTTGCCGTTGTCAGTAAACGGCGCCTCGGCAAAGTCGAGGGATGAGCTGTCCACATGGACCGACAGGAATGTGAGGTTTTCAAAACCCTCTCCGAAATAGTCCGATATGTCTATCGCCTGTCTTGAGCCTACCTGAGCGATGACTGAAGGAGTTCCCTCAATCTTCATCATCAGCTGCCAGGTGTCTATCAGGCCGGTGCCCATTCTATTTTTATAGTAGTTCAGGTGGATGATTGACTGGCTGCCTTTGGTGACTTTGTCTCCGTGGAGCTTGTCGTCGAAGTTTGTCACCGAGGTGAGAATCATATCCTTGTACTGGTTCAGAGAATAACTCTTGCCGAGTTTCTTGGCGTAGGAGAGTCCCAGAGCCGCTATTCCGGATACGTGAGGGCAGGCCATCGAGGTCCCCTGCATATATCCGTAGCCTCTCGGGTCAATCTCAGGAGGTAAAGTGGAAAGAATCTGCCCTGAAGGATTCTCTTTCGAAAAGATAATGCTCTCTCCGCCGGGCGCTGCTATGTTGCATCCCGGGCCGTAATTGGTATAGTAGGTAGGAAGTCCGTCGGAACCTACTGCAGTTACGGAGATCAGATCGTGATAAGCTCCCGGATAGGAAGAGAACGACAGCGCAGAGTTTCCTGAGGCGAAAATTACAATACCCCCGTTTAACACGGAGTTGTTGGCGCTCCCTTCGAAATAGCTGATAGCATCGTATTCTATACCGGCATCTGCTCTATAGGCATTGTCGGATTGATATTCAAGAGTGACTCCCCACGAGCAGGAAGCAACCGAAGCGCCGTTGTCGGCGGCATATTTAAATGCGCGGGCGGTCTGGGTAGACAGTCCTCCTTCTCCGTTGTCAAACACTTGACAGCTCATAATCCTGCATCCGTCATTGGCTCCGGAGCCGCCGGCTATACCGCTGACGCCGATGCCGTTATTGTTGACCGCGGCTATTATTCCTGCACAGTGAGTACCGTGCCCTTTATCATTGTCGCTCCTGTACCAAGATATCTGTCCGTCATCTAATACAAAATTATAGCCGTAGAAATCGTCTATAAAGCCGTTGCCGTCATCATCAACTCCAGGTGTGCCTGTCAATTCTGCATTGTTGGTCCACATATTTGAGGCAAGGTCCGGGTGATTGTACATTACTCCTTCATCGAGCACGGCCACGACTATGCTCGGGTCTCCCGCAGACAGTTCGGCCCACACATCATATACATTTATGTCCGCACCGGCCTGTGCCGCAGGCTCGATGGATGATTCTCCCAGATTGAGATAATTCCACTGGTAGGAGAGATACGGGTCGTTGAAGACGTTAGAGGAGCTTCTGATATAATATCTGAACGGGACAGCTTCCTTTTCCGCCTGATTGTCAGCCTTAGCAGGGAACTGAATCAGAGACACTTCCTTAAGGTCGGCCAGAGACAGTGCAACCTCTCCGAGCCCCTCTTTGGGAGATTTTGTCTGGGTGAGAGAAGGATCGATATAGAATTCATACCACCTGTCAAGTCCGAACTTTTTCTCAAGCTCTTCTTTGCCCGGTGTGGATGCAAATACCCTCGCCACAGAATCGATCCCTGCAATTTGTAGGCTCTCAATTATTTGAGAATCAGTCCCTTCTTCCATCTTGACCAGAACGAAAGGAGAATCGACGGTAGGATTGTTTATGATTTTAGCGGAGACCTCCGTAAAGTCAGTTCTGTAAAACTCCTTTCCCGTAAAATCTTTTGAGCAGGATACCGATGCAATTACTGCGCTGAGAATAAATATGTATCTGAGAAATCTCATATCAGATTGTTCGCAACCATAAAGTTAAGGACTTATTTTATAAAA
>JAGDBY010000084.1 GCA_017958765.1 Bacteroidales bacterium
AGACCGGTAGACATCGAAGGCAAAGTTGATTCCGTAAAGGGTAAAATAGCCCTTTGGGAGAATAAAGCTGTTTACAGCAACGTTCTGGGGATGATCGACCTCACATCTCTTACCGTAAGCGACACCACTTCCAAAATCGCCTCTATGGCCAGCAAGATGCGCGGTTTTAACTCCCTCTACCCTGATCTGCCGATGCCTGCCTCAATATGCGCATACCCTAACTTTGCTAAAACAATTGCGACGACAAGAGGCGGCTGCGATTACCATATCACAGTGGTCGGAGGGTGTTTTCCGTCATCTCAGAGCTTCCTTGAGGTTAAGATTGCAGAGTGCGTCAGGGCCGTCAAGGACGGTGCCGACGAAGTCGATATAGTTCTGGCTCACAGCGCCTTCAATGAAGGAAGATATGAAGATGCTGCCGGTGAGATCTCCGCTATCGGAGCAGCCGTAAGAAGCGAGAATAAGAACGTCGTGCTCAAGGTGATTCTGGAGACCGGGGTTCTGAAAGACTTTGAAGAAATTGCCTTAGCTTCGTTCCTTGAAATGGAGGCCGGCGCCGACTTTATTAAGACCTCAACCGGTAAAACCGAGCCTGCAGCCACACCTCAGGCCGCTTTCATTATGTGCGAGTGCATAAAGGCATTCTATAAAGCGACCGGTAAAAAGGTCGGATTCAAACCCGCCGGAGGTATAGCAACTACCGAAGATGCCGCCCTCTACTAATGCATTGTAGATACTGTTCTCGGAGAGGAATGGCTCAACAAGAAGCTTCTCCGCTTCGGTGCCAGCAGAATGGCCAACAATCTTCTGAGCGCTATCACCGAAGATTCCGTTAAGTATTTTTAATTGGAAATAACCGTCACATACCGCCCTACAAGGCGTCTTTCCATCCGAATCACAAAGGAGGGAGAGGTCCGCGTTTCAGCTCCGTACGGAGTTTCTAAACGGAGGATTTCCGCTTTCGTGGAATCTCACCGCGACTGGATTGAAAAAAGTCGGGAGAGAATTCTCGCATCCGCCGGATGCCGCCGCGCCTTTTACGATTCTCTGCCTCAGGACACGCTCTCTCAACGTAAAGAAGCCGCCCGGAGGCTCTCCCTTATCACAGAGCCTCTCATCAGTCATTATTCTCAGTTAATGGGAGTTACGGTCGACTCAGTCCGCTACCGGGCGAACAGGTCCAAATGGGGAAGCTGCAACGTAGAGAAGAAAATCATCACGTTCAGCACCTACCTTCTCCTGCTCCCGTCCTACTGCATTGAGCACGTGGTGGTACACGAACTGGCCCATCTGCTTGTGCCTAATCACAGCAGAGAGTTCTACTCCGTAATGGATATCTATTTCCCCGATTGGAAAAAAGCGAGAAAAGAGACTAGGCTTTTGTCTTCAGGTCAACTGAAAGGTGAGGATAAGCGAAGTGCAGGCCTGCTTTAGGGAGCTGCTCGTAGAACTTCTCGTTGTACTCAAAATAGACATCCCAATAGTCTTTCAGCTTAACCCAAAGTCTCACGGATACCTGTATTGCGCTTTCTGAGAGCTGGAAGAGAATCACCTGAGGCTCAGTATCTTTAAGCATTCTCTTCTCATCTTTGAGAATCTCCAGGATGGCCTTCTTCGCATCTTCAAAAGAGTCTCCGTAAGTGAGCGAGAGAGTCCAGTCCACGCGTCGGTTGCCGGTTGAGGAGAAGTTGTTGATACTGCTGTTTGAGAGAGTTCCGTTAGGGATGATTATCTCTTTGTTGTCAACTGTATGGATTCTGGTGGTAGTTATGGCAATCTTCTTCACGGTGCCGCTGAAGCCCATAGCGTCAATGAAATCCCCCACTTTGAAAGGCTTGAAAGCCAAAATCATAACACCGCCGGCAAAATTCTGAAGCGCGCCGCTCAGAGCCATTCCGATAGCCAGACCTCCGGAAGCCAGCAGAGCTGCGAACGAGGTGGTATTCACACCCAGAACTCCTATGATTATCACTACAAGGAGAATAATCATTACCACCTTGGTCAGGCTGATCAGAAAGCCTGCAAGCGAAAGATCGGTCTTCCTCTTCTCGAAGATCTTTTTCATCAATCTTACGAGCCACTTGATCAGGAACGCTCCGATTATGTAGATGGCAAGGGCGGCAATCACCTTCAGACCGAAATCCAGCAGTTTGCCCCACATGAACTGAAAAACCTCCGAAACCGGCTTATCTTTCAGCTCCAGCACGGTACTTGCTATGTCACTTACAACCGGGATGGAATCGCTTGCCAACTCGGCGCTCTTAGCGTCAACAACTTCCTGTATTTCCGCCACTTGAACTTGAAGAAAATTAAACATCTTGATCTATTTTACTCTGATTAGAGGTTCGTCGTACAAAAGGTATTTCTTCCCTTTTCTTATCCACTTCTGCTCCTCTGTTTTTATATAGTCATAAACAATATCCCACCCCATCGTACCGTTGAAATAGTTCATCACGGCATCGTCACCTACCAGAGAGTCCATTCTGTCATTGAAGCGGAACTCGCTGAAACTGTCTTTCATCCAACGGATCAGCCTTACAGAATGCAGGTAAGAATTATACTGCTCTGAAGGGTTTACAATCAGCTGATACCCAAAGCATTTCTCTCCTTTGTACAGTCCGCTGGAAGGGGTGAAGGAGGTCTTGCGCATATAGACTCCCTTGTTGTACACAGCCTCGTTGCCCACAGGCTTCTCCATAAACGGAGCGCCGAAAAATTCGTACGGGCGTGTTGTCCCCTCTCCGTGGCTGATGTTGGTGCCGTTGAGCATATACAAACCTGCGTGGAAGAATGAGGAGAACAGCGATGCAAAATCTTCGTAAGGAGGGATACTGCTCGGCATCAGGTTTCTGCCCGCCATAGTGGCGTTAGCAGAGATGATATGGAGAGGAAATCTGGCATTCAGCTCAGTATAGTAGAGATTCGCTATTTCACCCAAAGTCAGACCGTGCTTGTGAGGCAGGTCGTCTCTGTGGACTCCCTCGACCTGTCTTCCGCTGGGGTTGAAATGGTCGAGAATATAAACTGAGAGCCCCGTATCGGCCTCTGACAGCTGAGTAAAAAGGGTCTTGAGTATGGGGAGGAACGGGTCGAATCTGTCGCCGGTGTTCTGATGCTCGATGA